>NZ_AP018498.1:3605000-3842046 GCF_003569745.1 Altererythrobacter sp. B11 | reverse complement strand
ATTCCCCTCAACCACCTTGCCCCTGGCCGATACCGAACGACCAGCTTGCGGTCCCCTGCGAATCATTGCGCCAATTCCTTGTATCGATGGGCCTGAACCGTCACTCCGCCGATGGCCGGAGAGGGCAGACAAAAACCTCCCGTCCCCGCGAAGCGATGGCAACGCGGGCCCCCCCGAACGACATCTCAGTATTGGCGGCCGGGCTGTGTCGCCGCGGCCGGAAGCTCGTTATGAACTGCTCGGCGGCAGGGGCAAGAGCGCGGCTTTAAAAAAATTGCAAAATACCGCCTTGACTCATCGCGACCCCGCGGCGGTGCGTTTAAGCCACTGTTTTCGTTCAAAAAGATTGTGACAATATGACGAATCGTGGATTTTCCGGCACTTGGATCGTTACCGTCGCGGCAGGGTTGGCCAATGCAAAAACGGGCCGGTGGAAAACCACCGACCCGTTCCAATTTCGTTCTTCCGAAGGGTCGCGGGGAGAGCCCCTGCGGCGCCGAATCAGAGCGAGGCGACTCGCTTGCTCAGACGGCTCATCTTGCGGGAGACGGTGTTCTTGTGGAGCACGCCGCGCGCCACGCCGCGCTGCATTTCCGGCTGCGCTGCCTTCAGCGCTTCCTGGGCGGCGTTCTTGTCTCCGCCGGCGATCGCGCTTTCCACCTTCTTGATGAAGCTGCGGATGCGGCTCATGCGCGCGGTGTTGATTTCGGAACGGCGTTCGTTGCGACGGATGCGCTTGCGGGCTTGCGGCGTATTGGCCATGTCTGTCCTTGTCTCGGGCCGCCGTGACGGCCGGATTATCCTTGATTCAAAACATGCTGAAACGGCGGCAGCCCGCCGGAAAGCGCGCGCCATAGCGGGGAGGGGGCGAATCGTCAACGCCTATGCGCAGCCCTATTCGTGCAGGGGGCCTCGCTATCGCTGGCACACCGGGCAATACCATGTGCTGCGCCCGCCCTGCACGATCCGCCGCACCGTTCCGCCGTCTTCCCGCGTGCAGGGCTGGCCTTCCCGCCCGTATACCTGGAAGCGCGTGGCGAAATAACCCAGTTCCCCATCGGGCCTGGCATAGTCGCGCAGGCTCGATCCTCCGTCGCTGATCGATTGTTCGAGCACCGCGCGGATCGCCGGCACCAGCCGCGCAAGCGCCGGGCGGCTCACCTTGCCCGCCGCCTTGCCGGGATGGATGCGCGCCTGGAACAGCGCCTCGCACACATAGATATTGCCCAGCCCCGCCACCACGCGCTGATCGAGCAGCAGCAGCTTCACCGCCTGCCGCCGCCCGTCAAAGGCCGCCTTCAGGTGATCGGCCGTCAGGCCGGGGCCAAGCGGTTCCGGCCCCATGGCAGCGAAGGCGGGCCAGCTTTCGAGCGCTGCCGTATCCACCAGATCGACAAAGCCGAAGCGCCGCGGATCGTGCAGGGCGAAGCTGTGCCCGGCCGCCTCCAGCACCAGATGATCGTGCTTCTCGGCGATCTCCGGGTCGATCCGCCAGCGTCCGCTCATGCCCAGATGGAAGATCATGGTGGCATCGCGATCGGTGTGGATCAGCCCATATTTGGCGCGCCGGCACAGCCCCGTGATCCGCGCGCCGGTGAGCGTCTGGACCAGCTGGGGCGGGAAGGGGAAGCGCATGTCCGCGCGGTTCAGCTGCACCCGTTCTATCCGTGCGCCGTCAAGATAGCGGGCGAGGCCGCGCACGGTGGTTTCGACTTCGGGAAGTTCGGGCATCGTGCCGCAGCCCTAGCTGCACCGCCGCCCGCTGTCATCGCCCCGCCTTGCGGCGCCTCGCCAAAGCGGGCGGGGCGGGATAGGGCGCTGGTGATGAATACAAATTCCTCGCATCTGCGCGCCTTCGCCCTGCTGACGCTGGTGATGGTCTTCTGGGCCGGCAATTCCATCGTGGCGCGCGCGGTACGGTTCGACGTCGGCCCCTTCACCCTCGCCTTCGTGCGCTGGGCGGGCGCGTCGCTGCTGCTGGCGCCCTTCGCCTGGGGCGGGCTGCGGCGCGAATGGCCGGTGCTGCGCCGCCACTGGAAGGCGGTGCTGCTGCTCGGCCTCATGGGCATCGGCGCTTTCAACACGCTGCTCTATGTCGGCCTGCAATATACCGCGGCCACCAATGCGCTGTTGCTGCAGGCGGCGATTCCCGCAGCGGTGGTGCTGGTGGACCGGATGGCCTTCGGCACGCGTGCCACCGGGCTGCAACTGGCGGGCATCGCGGCCTCCATCCTGGGCGTGGTGGTGATCGTGTTCGAAGGCGATCCGCGCGCCGCGCTGCGGCTGCATTTCGGGCTGGGGGACGGGCTGGTGCTCTCCTCCGTCCTCGTCTGGTCACTCTATACCGTGTTCCTGCGCCTGCGCCCGCCGGTTTCGCCGACCACTTTCGTCGCCGCGACCTTCCTGGTGGGCGTGGTGGTGCTGGCACCCTTCGCCGCCTGGGAATGGAGCGTGGGGCGCGAAGTGCGGTGGAGCCCCTCCGTCGGGCTCGCCTTCCTCTATGTGGCGGTGCTGCCTTCCACCGTGTCCTATTTCATCTACAACCATGCGGCACATGTGGTGGGCCCGGCGCGGGCGGGGCAGGCGATCACGCTGATGCCCCTGTTCGGCGCCTTTCTTTCCACGCTGCTCCTGGGGGAACGGCTGCATCCCTATCACTTCGCAGGCATGGCGTTCATCGTCGCGGGCATCGCCATCGGCATCCTCGCCGCGCGCAAACAGGCGGCTGGCGCTGGCGCAGCGCGGCAGCTAGAGGACCGGGCATGAGCGAACAGGTATCCTTCGGCTACGAGACGGTAGAGCCCGAGGAGAAGACGCGGCGCGTGGGCGCCGTCTTCTCCAATGTCGCCGCCAAATACGACATCATGAACGATGCGATGTCGGGCGGCATGCACCGGCTGTGGAAGGACCGCTTCGTCCGCCGGGTGAAGCCGCAGCCGGGGGAACAGATCCTCGACATGGCGGGCGGCACGGGGGACATCGCCTTCCGCATGGCGGAGCGCGGCGCGCGTGTCACCGTGTCCGACATCAATCAGGACATGCTCGACGTGGGGATTGAGCGGGCGGTGAAGCGGGGGATCGACACCCTCGTCTGGTCGCGCCAGAATGCGGAAGAGCTGACCTTCTCCAGCCGCACCTTCGATGCCTATACGATCGCCTTCGGCATCCGCAACGTGACCCATATCGACAAGGCGCTGCGCGAGGCGCACCGCGTGCTGAAGCACGGCGGCCGGTTCTTCTGCCTGGAATTTTCGACCATGGAATGGCCGGGCATGAAGGAAGTCTATGATCTCTATTCACACCGGCTGGTGCCCCGCATCGGCGAAGCGGTGGCCGGCGATGCCGATTCCTATCGCTATTTGATCGAATCCATCCGCCGCTTCCCGCCCATGCCCGAATTCGAAGCCATGATCCGCGCCGCCGGCTTTGGCCGCACGCGGGTGGAGCCGATCATGGGCGGATTGGTGGCGATCCATTCCGGATGGAAGATCTGATCGGGTGACGCGCCCCGCCACGCATATAATCCGCCTGCTCAAATGGGGGCGCACCCTCGGCCGCCATGGCGCCTTGCGCGGGATCGAGCGCGATCCGAACACGCCCCCTGCGGTGCGGCGCCTGTCGCGCATCGCCCGCTTCGGCGCGCGCCAGTCGGCCCAGCCGGATTATGCCCGGGCGTTCCAGGAAATCGGCCCGGCGGCGATCAAGCTGGGGCAGACGCTGGCCACCCGGCCGGATCTGGTGGGCGAAGATGCGGTGCGCAATCTGCTCAGCCTGCAGGACAGCCTGCCGCCCGTGCCCTTCGCCGCGATCGAGGCGCAGATCGAGCGCAGCTTCGAACGGCCGGCGAGCGATCTCTTCGCCTCGATCGATCCCGATCCGGTGGGCGCCGCCTCCATCGCGCAGGTCCACAAGGGGGTGACCACCGATGGCCGCACCGTGGCCATCAAGGTGCTGCGCCCCGGCATCCGCGAGAAATTCGCGCGCGACATCGCCACCTATGAATGGGCCGCCGCGCATCTGGAGGCATTGGGCGGCGAAAGCGCGCGGCTGCGCCCGCGGCTGACCATTGCCAATTTCAAGCGCTGGACCAATCGCGAGCTGGACCTGCGGCGCGAAGCGGCCTCCGCTTCCGAACTCGCGGCCTCCATGCGCGGCTTCCCCGGCTATGCCATTCCCGCGATCGACTGGGACCGGACGAACGGCCGCGTGATGACGATCGAATGGATCGACGGGGTCAAGATCAGCGATATCGCGGCGCTGAAGGCTGCGGGGCACGACCTGCCGGAACTGGCGCGGCGGCTGGTGCTGGCCTTCCTCACCCAGGCGATCAGCGGCGGCTTCTTTCATGCCGACATGCACCAGGGGAATCTGTTCGTGCGGCCGGATGGCACCATCGTGGCGATCGATTTCGGCATCATGGGGCGGATCGACCGGCGGGCGCGGCAATGGCTGGCGGAAATCCTCTATGGCCTGACCACGGGCGATTACCGCCGCGTGGCCGAGATCCATTTCGAGGCGCAATATGTGCCCCCGCATCATTCGGTGGACGAATTCGCCACGGCCCTGCGCGCCGTGGGGGAGCCGATGCGCGGCAAGCCGGTGAGCGAGCTTTCGGTCGGCCAGATGCTGGACGGCCTGTTCGCCATCACCCGCGATTTCGACATGCAGACGCAGCCGCACCTGCTGCTGCTGCAGAAGACCATGGTGATGGTGGAAGGGATCGCCACCCAACTGCATCCGGCGATCAACATGTGGGATGTCTCCGCCCCCTTCGTGAAGAATTGGATCCGCGACGAACTCGGGCCGGAAGCGGCGCTGGCCGACCGGCTGCGCGAGGATGTGGGCACGCTGCTGCGCCTGCCCGCGCTCGTGCGGCGGCTGGAGGAGCGCTATCCCCCGCGCGGCGGTGCGCCCGAGCCGCCCCCGCTGCCGGAGATCGAGCTGATCACCCGCAGGCGCGAGGGGGGCGGCGGCTGGTTCGGCTATGTCCTCGCCGCGCTGGCTGGGGCCGCGCTGTTCTGGGCCGGAGCGCATGTGGGGTGGCCCCTCTGATCCGCGAGCGCGATGCCGGGCCCGCCTGGGATCGCTTCGCGCACTGGCCGCGTGGGGCCGCCATCGCCGCTTTCGCGCCGCGGGCGCTGGCCTCGCTGTGGAGAAGCGCGCGGCATGGTTGAACGGGCCGGGACGGGCGATAGGGGGGAGGCAATGGGGCGGCTGGCGAGCATAGGGGCCTGGTGGGACGGGCTGGAGGCGCCGCTGCGCCGCCTGCCGCGCGGCGCGGCGCTGGCGGTGCTGGTGCTGACCCTGCTGGCCTGCCTGTGGAGCGCGCAGGCGACCACCGCCTATGTCGCCGCGGACCAGCACCGCGCCGCGACCCGGCCGCTCAAGGAGGACGAGGGCGACTACAAGCTCTACCAGCGCACCCTGTCGCGGATGCGCGCGGGGGAGGGCTATTACGCGGCGGCGGAGAGCGAGCAGCGCGCGCATGGCTATCCCACGCGCCCCTTCGTCACCGTGCGCACACCCACCATGGCGTGGCTGGCGCTGACGCTGGGCCTGCCGGCGCTGAAGATCGTGGCGATCCTGCTGCTCCTTGCCAACGTCGCCGCCTGGGTGGTGGCGCTGGAAGGGCGCAGCTGGCTGGTGGAACGGGCCGCGGCGGCGCTGGCGCTGGGGGTGTTCGGCGTGCTCGCCTTCTTCCCGCTGGTGGGGCTGACGCATGAGATGTTCGCCGGCCTGCTGCTCTCGCTCGCGCTGGCGCTGCACCGCCCGCACCGCTGGTGGCCCTCGCTGCTGCTGGCCGGAATGGCGCTGGCGATCCGCGAGATGGCGCTGCCCTTCGTGCTGCTGTGGGGCGCCTTCGCGCTGGATGCGCGGCGCTGGCGGGAGTCGCTGGGCCTTGCCCTGCTGCTGGCGGCTTTCGCGGCGGGCATGGCCGTTCATGCCCATTTCGTCGCGCTGCACCGCCTGCCGGGCGATCTGGTGAGCGACGGCTGGGAGGGGATGCTGGGCCTCGCCAATTTCATCGGCCCGCTCGTTACCACCACGCTGGTGGGTGCGCTGCCGGGCTGGCTGGCTGGACCGCTGGCGCTGCTGCCCCTGCTCGGCTGGGCGGCGGTGCGCGGGCGGCTGGGCCTGTTCGCCCTGCTGTGGTCCGCCGGCTATATGGTCCTGCTGTCCGTCTTCGCGCGGCCGGACAATTTCTACTGGGTGCTGCTGGTGCTGCCGGCCTATGGCATCGGCATCGTCTTCGTGCCCCGTGCGCTGGCGGATCTGCTGGCGGCGGCCTTGCGCAGGGGCCGCCCGCTCGCCAGATCCGGGGGGTAGATAGCCGCTCTGGCCTCGCCGGGGCGGGGCGGCTAGGTTGGCCGGGCCTCTGCCTGGCCTGAAACAGGATCGCGAGAACGCATGGTTCAGCTGCGTATATTGCTGGTGATCGGCGGCGGGATCGCCGCGTATAAATCCTGCGAGCTCGTGCGGCTGATCCGCAAGGGCGGCGGCGCCGTGACCTGCGTGCTGACGGAGGGCGGATCCCAGTTCGTCACGCCGATGAGCCTCGCCGCGCTGTCCGGCAATCAGGTCCACACATCGCTGTGGGATCTGAAGAACGAGGCGGAGATCGGCCATATCCAGCTGAGCCGCGATGCCGATCTGGTGGTGGTGTGCCCGGCCACGGCCGATTTGCTGGCCAAGATGGCGGCGGGCATTTGCGACGATCTGGCGACCACGCTGATCCTGGCGACGGACAAGCCGGTGCTGGCCGTCCCTGCCATGAATGTGCGCATGTGGGAGCATGCCGCCACGCAGCGCAACATCGCCTGGCTGCGGCAGGCGGGCGTGCGGGTGATGCAGCCGGACGAAGGCCCGATGGCCTGCGGCGAGTTCGGCCCCGGCCGCCTGCCGGACCCGGAGATGGTGTGGCTGGAGATCGCCGAGATGCTCGGCCTCGATCCCGGCGACGCCGGCCCGGGCGAAGTTGCTGCCTATCTGGAAGCGCTGGAGCCCGAGGAAGAGGAAGAGCCGGTGGAGGAAGCCGCCACGCCGCGTCCCGGCGGGCTGGCGGGCCTGCTTGCCTCCATCATTCCGCGCAGCACATCCCGCCGCATCCGGGATGAGGAAGTGTCCTATCGCGAAATCGCTCCGGCGGATGAGCCAGTGCTGCCGGACCATGTTGCGCCCCCGCCGGGCGGCGGCCCGCTGCTGGCGGCGCGGGGGCAGGCGCGCTCCGCCCCGCCGAGCGATCCGGGCGCCCTGCCGTGCGCCGGCTATTGGGGCGACTTCGATCCGCTGGCCGGCCAGCCGGAATTCGATCAGGCGCCCGAGCATCGGCCGCTTTACGGGCGGCATGTGCTGGTGACGGCGGGCCCCACGCATGAACCGATCGATCCGGTGCGCTACATCGCCAACCGCTCTTCCGGGAAACAGGGCTTTGCCATTGCCGCCGCCGCCGCCGCTGCGGGCGCACGGGTCACGCTGGTGTCCGGCCCCGTCACGCTCGCCACGCCGCCGGGTGTGGAGCGGATCGACGTGGAGACGGCGGAGGAAATGGCGGCGGCGGTAAGGGCTGCAATGCCCGCCGATGCCGCGGTGATGGTGGCGGCGGTAGCCGATTGGCGCACGCGCGATTTCGCCGGGCAGAAGATCAAGAAGCGCGGCTCCGCCCCGCCGGCGCTGCTGCTGGCGGAGAACCCCGATATTCTCGCCACGCTGGCCGCCAGCCCGCAGCGGCCGGGGCTGGTGATCGGCTTCGCCGCCGAAACCGAGGATGTGACCGAAAACGCCCGCCGCAAGCGGCAGAGGAAGGGCGTGGACTGGATCGTCGCCAATGATGTGTCCGGCGATGTGATGGGCGGGGACGAAAACCGCGTCCACCTTGTCACCGAAGACGGGGTGGAGGATTGGGAAGCCATGACGAAACAGGATGTGGCGCGCCGGCTGGTGGAGCGCATGGCGGAGAGACTGGCCCATGGCTGATACGGTGGCGGTGCGGATCAAGCGCCTGCCCCATGGCGCGGGGCTGGATCTGCCCCGCTATGCCACGGCGGGGGCGGCGGGCATGGATGTGCTGGCGGCGGAGGATGTCACCATTCCGCCCGGCGGCCGCCACGCGGTCAGCACCGGCTTCGCCCTCGCCATTCCCGATGGCTATGAGATCCAGGTCCGGCCGCGTTCGGGCCTCGCGCTGAAGCACGGCATCACCCTGCCGAACACGCCGGGCACGATCGATTCGGACTATCGCGGCGAATTGAAGATCATCACCATCAATCTGGGCGACCAGGATTTCCCGATCACGCGGGGCGATCGGATCGCCCAGCTCGTCCTCGCGCCCGTCACCCTTGCCGCCTGGCAGGAGGTGGAGGAGCTTGACGACACGGCGCGCGGCCAGGGCGGCTTCGGCTCCACCGGCGGCCACGCAAAGCTGGACTGAACCGGCCGGGGGCGTCCAGCCCGCCCATGCTCATACAAAAAAGGCGGACCTTCGCAGGCCCGCCTTCTTCGCTATCGGATCGGAAAGCGCCTCAGCGGCTGGAGCGCTTCACCGGCTGGTTTTCCGGCTTGATCGAGATGCGCACGGTCTCGCCCGAATTGCCGGGGAAGTCGGTGAACATCGCTTCCACCAGATTGGGCACCAGATATTGCAGCCGGTTGGAGGTGGAGACGGCTTCCGCCTTGCCTTCGAACAGGCGCTGGCCGGTGGCGCGCTGGTCGATCTTCAAATCGATCTCGCTGGTGTAGATCGTGTAGCTCGACACGTCGTTATAGCCCCCGCCGAAGAACGGATCGTACCAGCCGTAGCCCCAGGCGCGGGTGGGCACGTAGGAGACATAGGGCCGCCCGTTGCGCCCGCGATAGACGATCGGCTGATAGCCATACCACGGCGAATAGAAGGGATCGCGATAGCCGAAGCCGGTGCTCGTCACCCGCTCACGCCCCTTATCGACGCCATAATCGAAGCGGACGATGAGATTGGCCGTGTCCGGCGAGCCGGGGGTATAGCCCAGCTCCTGCATCTGCGCCGAAACGTAGCTGGCATATTGCGAGAATTCGAGCCCGCCCGCGAGCGAGGGATCTTCCGCGACCACGGCGAAGGTCTGGCCGGCGGGGGCGGGCAGCTGGCTCTGGAAGCGGGAGACATCGGCGTTGAAGCTGGAGGCACAGGCGGCAAGTGTCGCCAGTGCCAGCGTCACCACGGCCAGTTTGAGGCCCCGCGCGACATTGGTGAAGTTGCTCATGGCGTAAACTCCGGAACTTTGGACTGCTCGCGTCCAAGGTGGAACGGAGCTTTCATGTTGAGTCGTGTCATATTCCCGGCGGGCTGAATAGCGCTTGAATAGGCCCAACAGGATTACTCAAGCAGTTCAGTGCGTTAACAACGCAGCCGCCGGCACGCCCGTTCCGTATCCGAAACGGATTGCCGTGTTTTCCATGAGACGGAGCGAAAGGCCGGCGGCCTTGGCCGCCGGCCCTTCCGCCCTGTGCGTCAGCCGCGCAGCAGGCCCAGCGCGGAATAGGTGGCGTCCAGCGTGGGCCCGGCAATGTCGCGCGCCCGCGCCGCGCCGCGTGCCAGGATGGCATCGAGCGATTCCCGGTCCCGCAGCAATTCGGTGAAGCGGCCGGTCACCGGGCTCAGGCTTTCCACCATCAGATCGGCCAGCGCCGGCTTGAAGGCGCCGAAGCCCTGCCCGCCATACTGCCCCAGCACCGCTTCCACCGTGCTGTCGGACAGGGCGGCGTAGATGGTGACGAGGTTCAGCGCTTCCGGCCGGCCTTCCAGCCCGGCGGCTTCGGACGGCAACGGCTCGGGATCGGTCTTGGCCTTCTTCACCTTCTTCGCCACCGTATCGGCATCGTCGGCCAGGTTGACGCGGCTCATGTCCGAAGGATCGGACTTGCTCATCTTGGCCGTGCCGTCGCGCAGGCTCATGATCCGGGCCGCATCGGGCGGGATGATCGGATCGGGCAGGGTGAAGACGGGCGCATCCTCGGCGCAGAAATCATTGTTGAACTTCTGCGCGATGTCGCGCGCCAGCTCCAGATGCTGCTTCTGGTCCTCCCCCACGGGCACATGCGTGGCCTGGTACAGCAGCACGTCGGCCGCCTGCAGCACGGGATAGGTGAACAGGGCGACGCTGGCGCCTTCGCGGTTCTTGCCGGACTTGTCCTTGAACTGCGTCATGCGGTTCAGCCAGCCCATGCGGGCGGTGCCGTTCAGCAGCCATTGCAGCTCCGCATGGGCGGGCACCTGCGCCTGGTTGAACAGGATGGAGCGATCCGGATCGATCCCGCAGGCGACCAGCGCAGCGGCCATTTCCAGCGTGGCGCGGCGCAGCTCCGCCGGATCGTGCGGCATGGAAATGGCGTGGAGATCAGCAAGGAAGAACAGGCACTGGCTGCCCTCTTCCATCCCGTCCTGCATCCGCACCCAATTGCGGATGGCACCGAGATAATTGCCGAGGTGGAGGGAGCCCGTGGGCTGGATACCGGAAACGACGCGCATGGCGATGGCCTCTTGGAAAGTCATTGTGGATCGCGCGCGGCACGGATGGCCGGCGCGGGGAAGGGATCGGGAACTGGCCTCAGCAGGAGGCGGAGCGGCGCCATCGCCAGGCCCCCCGGCCGGGGAGCGGCCAGCGGCTGACGCCCAGGGGCGTAAGGGGCGCGGTGCGAACCATCGCCGGGGCGCATATCACAATTTGCGGCACGCGGAAGCCCCGGGGCGGCGCGGGGCGGCTATTCGGACAGATCGACCGGCTTGGCGGGCCGGCGGCGGCGCAGCTGGGACAGCAGTTCCTTGTCCAGCGCGCCGAACAGATAGGCGGCGGCGAAGAACACCACTGCGCCCACGCCCACCAGCACGCTAAGCGACCACGCCCGCTCCGCCGCGCTGGCGCCGTAGCGATCGGCCATCAGCGGCAGGATGGCGTAGAGCGCGGCGCCCATGGCGGCGGTGGCGAGCAGCTGGCGCAACACCTTGCCGCCCAACCGCGCCGTGGCGTGATACCAGCGGCGACGGTGCAGAATGGCATAGAGCATCAGCACGTTGAGCGTGGAGGTGAAGGCCGTCGCTGCGGCCAGACCGACGATGCCATAGCGCGGCACGACGTAGAAATTGATGGCGATGTTCACGATCAGCGCGCCCGCCGCGATCCACACCGGGGTGCGCGTATCCTCGCGGCTGAAGAAGGCCGGCTGGAACACCTTGACCAGCACGTAGGAGGGCAGGCCCGCCACCAGCGCCACCACGATCTCCGCCATGATGGCGCCGTCCGCCGCCGTCATCTTGCCGCCCACGAAGAAGGCGGAGACGAAGGCCGGCGCGCAGATCGCCAGCGCCACCGCGGCGGGTAGCGTCAGCAGCAGGGCGATCTCCACCGCATTGGTCTGCAGCCGCTGCGCCTCGCGCTTGTCGTCGCTCTGGATGTGGCGGGCGAGCATGGGGAGGATGGCGGTGCCCAGCGCAATGCCCACGATGCCCAGCGGCATCTGGTTCAGCCGGTCGGCATATTTCAGCAGGGTCAGCGAGCCCTGCCGCAGGCTGGTGGCGAAGAAGGTGTCGACGAACTGGCTCACCTGATAGACGCCCGCGCCGAAGGTGGCCGGCAGGATCAGCATGGCCAGCCGCTTCACTTCGGGCGTGAAGGCCGGCACCGTCAGCTTCAGCCGCACGCCCGCCCGCCGCGTGGCCCAGGCCATATAGGCCAGCTGCGCCACGCCCGAGCATGCCACCGCCACCGCCAGCGAATAGGCCACGGTCACGTCGCTGCCGGTTTCCTGCCGCAGGACATAGCCCGTGCCGATGCCGATCAGCAGCACGATGTTCAGCAGCACCGGCACGAAGGCGCCGGGGGCGAATTTCGAATGCGCGTTCAGCAGGCCGGAGAGCATGGCGACCAGGCTCACCAGCGCCAGATAGGGGAAGGTGATCCGGCTCAGCGTCACCGCCAGTTCGAACTTGCCGGGGATTTCCTTGAAATCGCTGGCGAGCAGCCACACGATCCCGGGCATGGCCAGCATGGCCACGGCCGAAAAGCCCAGCAGCACCCACACGAACACCGCCAGCACGTCCGTCGCGAATTTGTCCGCCGCATCCTCGCCCTCGGCGGCGAGATGGCGCGTGTACATCGGCACGAAGGCGACGGAGAAGGCCCCTTCCGCAAACAGGCGGCGGAAGGTGTTGGGCAGGATGAAGGCGAGCTGGAAGGCGTCCGCCGCCAGCCCCGCGCCCAGCACCCGCGCCAGCAGCATGTCGCGCACGAAGCCGAATACGCGGCTGAGCGCGGTAAGCCCGCCGATCGTGCCGACATTTCTGACGAGGCTCATGGGCCGAACCTCAGCCGCCGCTGGCGATCAGGCCTCGCCCGCCGGGGTGGCCATTGCTGCCTCGTCCGCCTGGCGCTGCTGCAGCTGCTGCACATACAGCCCGTTGAAATCGATGGGATCGAGCAGCAGCGGGGCAAAGCCCGCATCGCGCACCGCATCGGCGATCACGCGGCGCGCGAAGGGGAACAGGATGCGCGGCGCTTCGGCGAAGGTGAAGGCGTGCTTCTGGTCTTCGGGCATGTTGCGCATGCCCAGCACGCCGGCATAGGTCAGTTCGACGATATACGTCGTGCCCTGGCTGGTGCGCGCATTGGCGGTGATCTTCAGCTCCACCTCGGACAGCTCGTCATTGATGGTGCGCGCGCTGATGTTGAACTGCACGTCCAGCTGCGGCTGCTCGGTCCACTGGAAGCTTTCCGGCGCCTTCGGGTTCTCGACCGAGAGGTCCTTCACATATTGCGACAGCAGGCCGGCCACCGGCTGGGTATCGGCACCATTGCCCTTGGCGGCGCCATCGGCGCCGAGATTGCTGAGGACGTCGCCCTGTTCGGCCATGTTCATTCTCTCGGATCAGGCGGGCGGCGGGCGCCCGGTTGCACAGGCCCGCGCGCCTAGCACCGGCATGGCCGCCCCGCAACGCTGCGCCGAAAGCTTGGGGGGACAAAGGAGCGCCGCGTGGCTTCGCGCGTTGTTCATTTGAAATCGCACCCTATTTGGGGCACGATAGATATTCATCCGCTGTGAACCCTTCGCGGGATATGAAGTGCGGGCAGAAATCGGGACAAACACGTGATCATCGAAATCGTCATCCTGGCCATGATCGCAGCCTTCCTGGGCTTGAGGCTCTATTCCGTCCTCGGGCGCAGGGCGGAGCATGAGGAAGAGCCGGTGCCGACGCGCTTCGAACGCAGCGAAGGTGGCAGCACGCCGCGCGCCACTCCGGCGCCGCTGCCCGAACCGCTGCGGCCCAGCCGCGACATGGCCGGCTTCCCGCCGGCGGTGGAGCAGGGCCTGCGTGAAATCGCCACGGCCGACCGCCGGTTCGACCTGCTGCCGTTCCTTGAAGGCGCCAAGTCGGCCTATGCGATGATCCTCGAAGCCTTCTGGTCGGGGGACAAGGAAACGCTGCGCCAGCTGTGTGATTCCGATGTTTATCAAAGCTTTGCGGATGCGATCGATGCTCGCGTGGCCGCCGGCGAGACGCTCGACAACCGGCTGGTCCGGATCGAGGACGCGACGCTGCAGGCTGCCGGCATGGATGGCCGCACCGCGCGCATTTCCGTGCGCTTCCTGGCCGATATCGCCGCCGTCACCCGCGACAAGGATGGCACGGTCATCGCCGGTTCGCTGAATGACGCGATCGAAAGCCGCGACATCTGGACCTTCTCGCGCGATGTCGGCAGCAGCGCGCCGGACTGGATCCTCGACGAAACCGACGAAGACTGATCCGTGCACGGGCGGGTGCCGGGGCAGCAGCCCGGCTGGCAGGGCCTGCCGCGCGCCCTCGCAGTCCTGGCGAGTCTCTGCCTGATCGCGGCCTGCGGGCCGCTGGTCCCGCGAATCGAACAGCCGGAAGCGCCTGCACCCTCCACGGCGCGCGAGGCGGGTGTTTATCCCGGCCCGGCGATCCGCGAGTTACGCTTTGCCCCGGATGATGCACGGGATGCCTTGGCCTCCTTCATCGAAAGCTGCCCCCGGCTTCTGCGCCGCACCGATGCCAGCGGGCTGACCACCGGGGAAGACTGGCGCCCGGCCTGCACGGCGGCCGCGACATGGCCCGTCGCCGATGCCCCGCGCTTCTTCGAAACCTGGTTCGAAGCCGCCCGCGTGGGCGACGGCCGCAGCTTCGTGACCGGCTATTTCGAACCGGAGATCGCCGGCTCGCGTGATCGGCGGCCGGGCTTCGAAGTGCCCGTCTATGGCCTGCCGGGCGATCTGGTGCGGGCCTGGCCGCAGTCGGTGCCGGAGGCCGAGCGCACCGGCAATCCGCCGCTGGGGCGCTTCGATGAAAGCGGCAATTTCATCCCTTACTATACCCGCGCCGAGATAGAGGACGGCGCACTGGCGGGGCGCGGGCTGGAAATCGCCTGGGTGGCGGACCCGGTGGAGTTCTTCTTCCTGCAGGTGCAGGGCTCCGGCCGCCTCCGCACGCCCGAGGGGGAAGTGATCCGCATCGGCTACGCCGGGCAGAACGGCCGGGCCTACACCGGCATCGGCGGCGTGATGCGCGAGCGCGGGCTGATCGGCGATGGGCCGGGGCAATATGCCGGCTCCATGCAAGGCATTATGCAATATATCCGCGAACATCCGGCGGAAGGGCGCGCGCTGATGCGCGAGAACGAAAGCTGGGTGTTCTTCCGCGTGCTCACCGGTGACGGCCCGCTGGGCGCGCTGGAGGTTCCGGTGCGGCCGGGCAGCTCCGTGGCGGCCGATCCGCGATTCGTGCCGCTGGGCGCGCCGGTCTATCTCACGGCCGACCGGCCCGAACTCGATGGGGTGTGGATCGCACAGGACACCGGCGGTGCGATCAAGGGGCCGAACCGATTCGACAGCTTCTGGGGCGCGGGCGAGGATGCACGCCGCATCGCCGGGGGCATGAGCGGGCGGGGCACGGCGCTGCTGCTGCTGCCGAAAGGAACGCTGGCCCGGCTGGGCACGCGGTGAAGCCGCCCCGCGGGCTCAGCGCCGAGGAAGCGGCCTTGTGGGCGCGGGTGGCGCAAAGCGTCACGCCGCTGAAGGGCCGCCGCACCGCACCGCCGGCCCCGCCCGCTCCGCCGCCCACGCCCGTCGCCGCTGCGCCCGTGGCAAAGCGCGCGCCGAAGGGGCGGGTGCCCGCGCCGCGCGTCGTCCCGCCACTGCCCTCCCCGCCGCCATCGCCCGGGCTCGATTCGCATTGGGACCGGCGGCTGAACCGCGCCGCGCTCGATCCCGATTTCACGCTCGACCTCCACGGCCACACGCTGGAAGCGGCGCATCGCCGGCTGGACATGGGGCTTGCGCAGGCGAGGGCGATGGGCGCGCGGCTGGTGCTGGTGGTGACCGGCCGCCCGCGTCCGATGGACTCGGCCGACCGCAGCGAGCGCCGCGGCGCGATCCGCGCGCAGATCCTCGACTGGCTGGCTGCCGGGCCCCACGCGTCGAACATTGCCGCCATCCGCAAGGCCCACCGCCGCCACGGCGGCGAGGGCGCACTCTATCTGGTGCTGAAGCGCGCGGCGTAGCGCGCATGCTTCGACAGGCTCAGCATGACCGGGTGTGGGGGGAAGGTGCGCTCCCGCCGTGATCTTCAGCGGCCACTTACCTCGTCATTGCCCCGGTATTTCACTCACGTCGTCATTCCCGCGAAGGCGGGAATCCATTGGGACGCCGGCGATAACCGCCCTGGATCCCCGCCTGCGCGGGGATGACGAAGGGGGCGGAGCAGCACCCTCCTCAACCTATTTCATCCCCCGCTCGTCCTGAGCCTGTCGAAGGACGTGCTCGAGGTTTGCGGCGGGGGAGGGGTTGGTACGCATGCTTCGACAGGCTCAGCATGAGCGGGGTGGGAGAAGGCGGGGGCGGCCACGCTCCCCCCCCTTCCATCATTGCCCGCTTACTGCCCCGCAGGCAGCATCCCACGCTTGCGCAGCAGCGGGGCGACCTGCGGGTCCTGCCCGGTCAGCTCGCGGAACGCGTCATTATAGTCCAGCGTGCCCCCGCGCGAGAGGATGACCTGCCGGAACTTGTCGCCATTGGCGCGGGTCAGGCCGCCATTGGCCTCGAACCATTCGCCCGTGTCGGCGGCAAGCATTTCGGTCCACAGATAGGCATAATAGCCCGCGGCATAGCCGCTGGCCCAGATATGGCGGAAATAGCTGGTGCGATAGCGCGGCGGCACGATATCGGTGTGGAGGCCGGTGCCCGCCAGCGCCTGCGCTTCGAACCCGGTGACATCGGTGGGCGTCTGGCCTTCGGGCAGATCGTGCCAGCGCATGTCCAGCATGGCCGCGGCCAGCGTTTCGCCCAGCGCATAGCCCTGGTTAAAGGTCTGCGCCGCCTGCACCTTCTTCAGCAGCGCGGCCGGAATCGGCTCACCCGTCTGGTAGTGCTTGGCGTAATTGGCGAGGACGCTGGGCTCCACCGCCCATTTCTCGTTCGCCTGCGAGGGGAATTCCACGAAATCGCGTGCCACTGCCGTGCCGGAGAGCGAGGGATATTGCTGATCGGCGAACATGCCGTGCAGCGCATGGCCGAATTCGTGGAACATGGTCTCGACATTGTCGAAGCTCACCAGCGCCGGCGCGCCCTCGGCCGGCGGCGGGATGTTCAGCACGTTGTAGATCACCGGCTTTTCATCGAACAGGCGCGACTGATCGACCAGGTTCGACATCCACGCGCCGCCCTGCTTGTTGTCGCGGGCGTAGGGATCGAAATAGAACAGTGCCAGCTCCGACCCATCCTTGTCATAGACGGTATAGACCGACACCGTCTTGTCCCACACGGGGATGTCGGTACGCTTCTTGAAGGTCAGCCCGTAGAGCTTGTTGGCGGCGAAGAACACGCCGTCTTCCAGCACGCGATCGACCTGGAAATACTGCTTCAGCTGGTTTTCGTCGTAATCGTAATCCGCCTGGCGCACCTTGGCGGCGTAGTAATCCCAATCCCACGGCTGCACGGTGAAATTGCCGCCTTCGGCCTTGATGAGGGCGTTGATGCGCGCCGCTTCCTTTTCCTGCGTCGCGGCGGTGGGGCCGGCGAGGCCCTGCATGAACTTGATTGCCACTTCGGGCTTTTCGGCCATGCTGTCATACATCTGATATTCGGCGAAATCGGGATCGCCGAAGAGGGCTGCCTTGCGCGCACGCAGGGCAGCCATTTCCTTCACCAGCGGGCGCGTGTCGTTGGCGCCGGACAGGGCGCGGTTCCAGCTCGCCTCATACAGCGCCTTGCGCGTTGCGCGATTGTCGAGCGAGGCGAGCAGCGGCTGCTGCGTGGTGTTCTGCAGGGGCAGCACGAACTTGCCCTCCAGCCCGCGTTCGCGCGCGGCCTTGGCGGCGGCGGCAATCTCCGCCTCGCTCAGCCCGGCCAGCGCCTCGCGGCTGTCCACCACCAGCGCGCCTTCCTTGGTCGCTTCGGTCAGCTGCTGCGAAAAGCTGGTGCTGAGCGCCGACAGGCGCGTGTTGATCTCGCGCAGCTGGGCCTTGGCCTCGGGCGAAAGCTGGGCGCCGGCGTGGACAAAGTTCTTGTAGGTTTCCTCCAGCAGCTTCGCGTCTTCGGGCGTCATGCTCATCGCGGCGCGGTTGTCATACACCGCCTTCACCCGGGCGAAGATCGCATCGTTGAGGAACAGCGCGTCGCGATGGGCGGCGAGCTGCGGGGAATATTTGCTGTCGATCGCATCCAGCGCGTCATTGGTGACGGAGCCGGTCAGCACGTTGAAGGCGGTGCCCACGCGAGAGAGCATGCGGCCGGAGCGTTCCAGCGCCACGATCGTGTTGGAGAAGCTCGGCGGCTCGGGATTGGCGGCGATCGCGTCCCATTCGGCCTGCTGGATGCGCATCCCCTGCTCGAAGCCGGGGCCGAAATCCTCCGCGGCGATGCGGCTGAAATCGGGCGCGTGGAACGGCAGGGTGGAGCGTGCGGCGAACACACCGGTGGCGGGCGGCACATCCGCCGGCGGGGTGGAGGAGGCGCTGGCCATTCCGGTGGCTCCTTCGCTGGCGGTGGTGCAGCCGCCGAGCGCCAGGGCGCCGAGGGCCGATGCGATCAGCAGGGTCGATTTGGGCAAGGGTGGTCTCCTGTCACGGGTCCGTGCCGCGCCCGGAGGAAGAAAGGGGCGGCTGGTCTGGGGCCGCTTCCCGCGGGAAGCCGGCAGCCCGGCCCTTCAAGCAGGATTTGATTGCCAATGAAACCGTCAATCCACCCGCGGTGGGCGGGGGGCGCGGCCGGGCGGGGGACATGACGCCCCCCGCCTGCACCTGTCAGGCCGCCTGCGCGATCTCTTCCACCGCCTCGTTGCGGATCAGGTAATCGAAGGCGGACAGCGCCGCCTTGGAGCCTTCGCCCATGGCGATGATGATCTGCTTGTAAGGCACGGTGGTGCAATCGCCCGCCGCGAACACGCCGGGCAGATTGGTGGCCGCCTTGCCGTCCACCGCGATCTCGCCGAAGCGGGTCAGCTCCACGCCGGAATCCTTGAGCCATTCGGTGTTGGGCACCAGGCCGATCTGGACGAACACGCCCTCCAGCTCCACCTTGCGCTCCTCACCCGTCTCGCGGTTCTTGTAGACGAGGCCGTTCACCCGCTCGCCGTCGCCCGTCACCTCGGTGGTCTGGGCGGAGACGAGGATGTCGACGTTCTTGAGGCTGCGCAGCTTGTCCTGCAGCACCTGGTCGGCGCGCAGCTTGCTGTCGAATTCCACCAGCGTCACATGGCCGACGATGTTTGCAAGGTCGATCGCCGCTTCGACGCCGGAATTGCCGCCGCCGATCACCGCCACGCGCTTGCCCTTGAACAGCGGGCCGTCGCAATGCGGGCAATAGGCGACGCCGCGGTTGCGATATTCGAACTCGCCCGGCACGCCCAGGTTGCGCCAGCGTGCACCGGTGGAGAGCACGAGGGACCGCGCTTTCAGCGAGGCGCCGTTTTCGAACACCACTTCGTGCAGGCCGCCCGGCGCCGAAGCCGGGATCAGCTTCTCCGCCTTCTGCAGGTTCATCACGTCGATGTCATATTCGGCCACATGCGCTTCCAGCGCGGCGGCGAGCTTCGGGCCTTCGGTGTAAGGCACGGAAATGAAGTTCTCGATTCCCATGGTATCGAGCACCTGCCCGCCGAACCGCTCCGCCGCCACGCCGGTGCGGAAGCCCTTGCGCGCGGTGTAGATCGCGGCCGAGGCGCCGGCCGGCCCGCCGCCGACCACCAGAACCTCGAACGGGGCCTTCTCCGCCAGCTTGGCCGCCGCCCGGGCATGGGCATTGCCGTCCAGCTTGGCGATGATTTCCTCCACGCCCATCTTCCCGCTGGCGAACATCTCGCCATTGAGGAAGGTGGCGGGCACGGCCAGCACGTTGCGCGCTTCCACCTCGCTCTGGAAGGCGCCGCCTTCGATCAGCGTGGCCGTGATGCGCGAATTGTTGAGCGCCATCAGCGTCAGCGCCTGCACCACGTCGGGGCAGTTGTGGCAGCTGAGCGAGAAATACATCTCGAAATTATAGTCGCCTTCCAGCGCGGCGATCTGGTCCAGCACGTCCTGCTCCACCTTGGGCGGATGGCCGCCGGCCCACAGCAGGGCCAGCACCAGGCTGGTGAATTCGTGCCCCATGGGCAGGCCGGCGAAGCGCACCCACTTTTCCGCGTCGGATGCGCGGCGGATGACGAAGCTGGGCCGGCGATCGTTGTCACCGTCGAAACTGGCGGAAACCTTGTCGCTCAGTGCGGCGATCTCTTCCAGCAGCTCGCGCGTCTGGGCGGACTTCGCATCGTCGCCAAGCGAGGCGACGAGCTCGATCGGCTCGCGCAGATTGCCGAGATAGGTCTTGAGCTGTTGCGTCATAGTGGCGTCGAGCATTGCGATAATCCTCTGGAGTGAAAGGTGTGGCCCGGGGCGGAGGGGGGAGGGACGCCCCGGGCCGGTGGCCCGCGCCCGAAGGCAGCGGGCCGGGACAAGCGTCAGATCTTGCCGACGAGTTCCAGCGAGGGAGTCAGCGTGTCGCTGTCTTCCTCCCACGCGGCCGGGCAGACCTGGCCGGGGTGGTTGCGCACATACTGCGCGGCCTTGATCTTGCGCACCAGCTCGGTGGCATTGCGGCCCACGCCTTCGCAGGTGATTTCCATGATCTGGATCACGCCATCGGGATCGATCACGAAGGTCGCGCGGTCGGCCAGGCCCATTTCCTCGCGCAGCACGCCGAAGTTCTTCGACAGCGTGTGCAGCTGGTCACCCAGGAAGGCATACTGGATCTTGCCGATCTTCTCGGAGGTGTCGTGCCAGGCCTTGTGGCTGAAATGCGTGTCGGTGGACACGCCATAGACTTCCACGCCCATGCCCTTCAGCGTGTCGTACTGCTTGCCGAGATCTTCGAGCTCGGTCGGGCAGACGAAGGTGAAGTCGGCCGGATAGAAGAAGAAGACGGTCCACTTGCCCTCGAGATCCTTCTCGGTGACGTCGAAGAAGTCCTTGCCGGTCTGGAAAGCGGTGGCCTTGAACGGTTTGATCGTGCTGCCGATGATACCCATGCGTAAAATCCCTCTCTGCTGGGGTGGAACATTCCGCAGTGGAGATAGGTGAGAGGGTCGATTCCTGCCAGTGAGGAGTCTCGATGGTGATGATAGAATAAATCAATCACAGCGAATTGATCGAAATCAACGATCATTGATGGGGTGCTGCCGGGGGGATGGGGTAGAGGGATGGGGGCGGCACCCTCACCGCCCGAACGCCCACCACATCCGCTCAGCCTGAGCTTGTCGAAGGCCCCGCGCCGCCGCTAGCCAAGAGCGCGTCCTTCGACAGGCTCAGGACGAGCGGGGAAGGGCGGAAAGGGCGGTTGCTCCATTGGATTCCCGCCTTCGCGGGAATGACGAACACGGGGAGGGCCTCTGCGGGCGGGAATGAGGCCGCCGAGGGCAGTTCCTCACCTCCGCACCGCCGCCCCTCACCTCGTCATCCGCCCCTCACTTCGTCATCCCCGCGAAGGCGGGGATCCAGGGCGGCTCGCACAACTTCACACTATCGAGCCACACACCCCCGCCAGCGCGGCGGGCGCGTAGCTCGCGCTATGCCATCACCCGCATTGCGCGCGGTGCAGCAGCTTGTGGTCGGCCAGCACCAGCGCCATCATCGCTTCCACCACCGGCGCGCCGCGGATGCCCACGCAGGGATCGTGCCGCCCCTTGGTGGCAAGCTGCGTCGCCTGCCCGTCGCGCGTGATCGTGTCCTGCGGGATCAGGATGGAACTGGTCGGCTTGAAGCCCACCCGCACCACCACCGGCTGGCCCGTGGCGATGCCGCCGGCGATGCCGCCCGCGTGGTTGGCGGAAAACTCGGGGCCGTTCGCGCCCGGATGCATGGGATCGGCATTTTCCTCGCCCCGCAGCCGTGCGGCGGCGAAACCATCGCCGATCTCCACCGCCTTCACCGCGTTGATGCCCATCATCGCGGCGGCCAGATCGGCATCCAGCTTGCCATAGACGGGGGCGCCCCAGCCGGCCGGAACGCCGGTGGCCACGCATTCCACCACCGCGCCCAGCGAACTGCCGGCCAGCCGCGCCTCGTCCACCAGCGCCGCCCAGCGTTCCGCCGCGGCGGGATCGGGGCAGAAGAACGGGTTGCGGGCGATTTCCGCCGGGTCGAAGGCTGTGCGGTCTATCGCATCGCCGCCGATTTCGCTGACATAGGCGGTGATCGAAACCTCCGGGATCACCAGCCGCGCCACCGCGCCCGCCGCCACGCGCGCCGCGGTTTCCCGCGCGCTGGAGCGGCCGCCGCCGCGATAATCGCGGAAGCCGTATTTCGCGTCATAGGCATAGTCCGCATGGCCGGGGCGATAGGCTTGCGCGACCTCCGAATAATCCTTCGATCGCTGATCGGTGTTCTCGATCATCAGGCTGATCGGCGTGCCGGTGGTTCTGCCTTCGAAGGTGCCGGACAGGATGCGCACCGCATCGGGCTCGCGCCGCTGGGTGGTGAACTTGCTCGTCCCCGGTCGCCGCGCATCGAGGAAGGGCTGGATCGCCGCTTCGCTGATCTCCAGCCCCGGGGGGCAGCCATCCACCACTGCGCCCAGCGCGGGGCCATGGCTCTCGCCCCAGGTGGTGAAACGCAGCACGCGGCCGAATGTGTTGACGCTCATGGCCCCGGCGCATGGCGCAAGCCGCGGCGTCTGTCCATATCGCCGCGGCGGCGGCCTTTCCTACCGCCCGCGCCACCAGCCATAATGCGGCCATGCCCCCGCGCCACGATCCTGCTCCGTCCGCCCCTTCGAGTGCGCGATTCCGGCCGCATGGATTTTTCTGCCATGAACCTTGTTCCAGCGTGTTCCAGCCCAGGCTTTCCGCGGGCTTCCGGGCCATCGCGGTTCGGGATAAGCCGCGATTGCCTCTGGCCAAATCGGCGCGGGGCGGGCAGGAACAGAACATGATCGCGAAGCTCAAGGGCGTGCTTGACGAAACCGGCCTGGACTGGGCGGTGATCGATGTTTCGGGCGTGGGCTATCTGGTCCACTGCTCGTCCAAGACGCTCGCCGCGCTGGGCGATGTGGGCGCGGCCTGCACCCTCTACACCGATCTGCAGGTGAGCGAGAACGACATGCGCCTGCTGGGCTTTGCCGATGGTGCGGAGCGGGACTGGTTCCGCCTGCTCACCCAGGTGCAGGGCGTGGGTAGCAAGGTGGCGCTGGCGATCCTTTCCGCGCTGAGCCCCGGCGAATTGCGCGATGCCTGCGCCGCGCAGGATGCCGCCACCGTCGCCCGCGCGCAGGGCGTCGGGCCGAAGCTGGCCGGGCGCATCGTCAACGAATTGAAGGACAAGGCGGGCGCGCTGCCCGGCGGCGGCACCGGCGGCGCGGTGCCCCGCATGCCGGCAGGTGGCGCGGATGCCGATGCCGTCTCCGCCCTGCAGAATCTCGGCTTCAAGCCGGCAGTGGCTGCCGCTGCCGTCGCCGCCGCGCAGGGCGAGCTGGGCGAAGGCGCGGGGCTGAACGATCTGGTCCGCGTGGCGCTGAAGAGGGCGGCGGGGTGATGGCGCGGTTTGCACTCCCTGAGCTGACCGAAGGATGGACCCTGAAACGAGTTCAGGGTGACGGTGAAGTGAGGCGGCCACCTAATCGGAATCGTCACCCTGAACTTGTTTCAGGGTCCATTCCGCCTCGTGCGCGGAGCAAGCGGGGGCAGGCCAAGGCCCGGCGCCAGGTCATGCCAGTCGGGATTCTCGCTCTGGATCAGGTTGATCTTCCACTCGCGATGCCAGCGCTTCAATTGCTTCTCGCGCGCGATGGCCAGTTCCATCGTGCCGAAGAGCTCGTAACGCACCAGCCGCTGGACGCCATATCGCGATGTGAAGCCCGGCACCGTGCCCTCGCGATGTTGCCACAGGCGCTTCGGCAGATCGGAGGTGACGCCGATGTAGAGCGTGCCGAAGGGTTCGCTGGCAAGGATATAGACGCAGGGGTTGCGCTCGATCGGCATGGCTCCGCGCCTGCCGGAGGATGGACCCTGAAACAAGTTCAGGGTGACGAAGCGGAGCAGGGCCGAATGCCCCCTCGGCTTTCGTCCCCCGCGTGCTACGGCCCCGCCGCATGAGCGACAGCGAACCCCTCCATTCCCCCCACCGCCAGCCGGAAGACCCGGACGCGGCGTTGCGGCCCAAGTCGCTTGGCGAATTCGTCGGGCAGGCTGCGGCGCGGGAGAATCTGCGCGTGTTCATCGAGGCGGCGCGCGGGCGCGGGGAGGCGATGGACCATGTGCTGTTCTTCGGCCCGCCCGGCCTCGGCAAGACCACTCTGGCGCAGATCGTGGCCAAGGAACTGGGCGTGGGCTTTCGCGCCACCAGCGGGCCGGTGATCGCCAAGGCGGGCGATCTCGCCGCGCTGCTGACCAATCTCGAACCCCATGACGTGCTGTTCATCGACGAGATTCACCGGCTCAATCCCGTGGTGGAGGAAGTGCTGTATCCGGCGATGGAGGATCGCGCGCTCGATCTCATCATCGGGGAAGGGCCATCGGCGCGCAGCGTGCGGATCGACCTGCCGCCCTTTACGCTGGTGGGGGCGACCACGCGGCAGGGGCTGCTGACCACGCCGCTGCGCGATCGCTTCGGCATTCCGGTGCGGCTGAACTTCTATACGGAGGCGGAGCTGCAGCAGGTGGTGGCGCGCGGGGCGCGGCTGCTGGGGCTGGCGGTGGAGCCGGGCGGGGCGCGCGAGATCGCCCGCCGTTCGCGCGGTACGCCGCGCGTGGCCGGGCGCTTGCTGCGGCGGGTGCGCGATTTCGCCCATGTGGCGGGCAACGGCACGGTTACCGCGGAAATCGCCGATGCCGCGCTCACCCGGCTGGAAGTGGATTCGCTCGGCCTCGATGCCATGGACCGGCGCTATCTCACCATGATCGCCGATATCTACAAGGGCGGCCCGGTGGGGGTTGAGACGCTGGCGGCGGGGCTTTCGGAGCCGCGCGACACGGTGGAAGAAGTGATCGAGCCCTATCTGATCCAGCTCGGGCTGATCGCCCGCACCGCGCGCGGGCGCTGCCTCAACGACTCCGGCTGGCGGCATCTCGGCCTGGCCCCGCCCACGGGTTCGCAGACCGGCTTGTTCGACCCGGGAAAGTAGGGCGAATATTCGCTAATGGCATTTTAACGGTTCCACTTCGGGACAATCTTGTTTCGGACGTGCTTCACAGGTGCGGATTCCGCCTTTGGGACAGGGAAAAGGCGGTCAAGACGATTGCAGAAAGGGCAATCGCGCGTGTTGGTGGCAGCAACGGGCAATGTCGGGGGGCCATCGGGGCCGGCCGGCGTGGCCAGCACGCATAGAGAGATTGCTCATGTCGGTACGTACGGCCCTTGCGAAATTGTCCGCCGCGGCGGCAGGTGGGGCGCTGGTGGGCGGCGGCGCGGTGCATGTCGCCGAACCGCAGATCGCCCAGGCCGCTTACAAGTCCGTGAAGGGCGAAAAGGCGCAGCCGATCCGCTATGTGAAGGAACGGCGCGTGGCCCAGCCCAAGCCCAAGCCGGCGCGGCGCCTGATCGAGAAGCCGGAGCCGCCCGTGGAAGAATATGCCATGGTGCCCGTGCCGCTGCCCCTGCCGCAGCTCCCGCCCCCGGCCCCTGTGGTGACCGGCGGAACGGGCGGCAGCGCGCCGGTGCTGCTCGGCGGATCGGGCGGCTGGGGCGGCGGTGGCGGCTTCGGCGGGGGATTCTTCGGCGGGTTCTTCGGCGGCGGCGGGGGCGGCGGCAGCGTGGAGGTCAGCACCACGACCACCACCGGCGGCGCACCGCCGATCGACATCGACATCGATAACAGCAACCACAATTCCAGCGGCGGCAGCTCCACCTCCACCACCACGGGCGGGGTCAGCACCTCGACGGGCGGGGTTAGCACGAGCACCGGCGGTGTGAGCACCAGCACGGGTGGCGTGAGCACGTCGACCGGCGGGGTAAGCACCAGCACCGGCGGCGTCAGCACGTCCACCGGCGGCGTGAGCACCACCACCACGTCGGGCAATGTGACGAGCACGACCACCTCGTCCTCCTCGTCATCCTCTTCCTCGAGCAGTTCGTCCTCAAGCTCGTCGAGCTCCAGTTCGTCCTCCTCGGGCGGCTCCGGCGGGCATCACGGATCGAGCGGCGGGCACCATGGTTCAAGCGGTTGGCACCATGGCTCCAGCGGCGGGCATCACGGCAGCTCAGGCAGCAGCGGGTCGTCCAGCTCGAGCAGCTCGTCCTCCGGTTCCAGCTCGTCCAGCAGCTCCGGCAATATGACCACCAGCACGAGCTCGTCGTCCTCCAGCAGCAGCTCGAGCTCCAGCTCCTCGTCTTCCTCCTCCTCGTCGAGTTCTTCGGGCAGTTCGGGCTCGTCCTCCGGCACGCAGGTTCCCGCGCCGCCGATGACGATCCTGTTCGGCGCCGGCGCCCTGGTCGCTTTCGCCCGCCGCCGCCGCAAGGGCAGCGCGGAGCGACAGGCGGCCTGAGGGCGCGACCCGACTTCCTGACGGGGGGCGGAGGGCGGCCGGCAGCGGCCGCCCTTCTTCGTTGGTGCATAAAAAAGGCCCCGCCGAGCGGGGCCTTTCCTTCATCCGATGCGCAAGGCCTTGGCCTCAGGCGGCGAGCTTCCTCAGCACATACTGCAGGATGCCGCCGTTGCGGTAATATTCCATCTCGTTCGCCGTATCGATGCGGCACTTGGCGGTGAAGGTGAAGCTCTCCCCATTGGGGCGCGTCACGCTCACTTCCACATCCTGGCCCGGCGTCAGCGTGGCGAGGCCGTGGATGGTGAAGCTGTCTTCGCCGGTCAGGCCCAGCGTCTCGCGCGTGTCGGTGCCGGTGAACTGCAGCGGCAGCACGCCCATGCCGACGAGGTTGGAGCGGTGGATACGCTCGAAGCTCTCCACGATCACCGCACGCACGCCGAGCAGATTGGTGCCCTTGGCCGCCCAGTCGCGGCTGGAGCCGGTGCCATATTCCTTGCCGGCCACCACGACCAGCGGCGTGCCGTCGGCTTGATGCTTCATCGCCGCATCATAGATAGCCATGACCTCACCCTTGTAGGTGGTCATGCCGCCTTCCACGCCCGGCACCATCTCGTTGCGGATGCGGATATTGGCGAAGGTGCCGCGCATCATCACCTCGTGATTGCCGCGGCGCGAGCCGTAGGAATTGAAGTCCGGCTTCGCCACCTGGTGGTCGAGCAGGTAGCGCCCGCCGGGGCTGTCTTCCTTGATCGAGCCGGCCGGGCTGATGTGGTCCGTCGTCACCGAATCGCCCAGGATAGCCAGCGGCTTCGCGGCCACGATGTCCGTCAGCGGTGCGGGCGTCATGCCCATGCCGTCGAAATAGGGCGGGTTGGCGATATAGGTGCTGCCCGCGCGCCACTGATAGGTGTCGGAACCGACCACATCGATCGCCTGCCAGTGCTCGTCGCCCTTGTAGACATCGGCATAGCGCGTTTCGAACATCTGGCGGTCGATCGAACCGGAGCGGATCTGGGCCACCTCGTCATTGGTCGGCCAGAGGTCCTTCAGGAACACGTCGGCCCCGTCCTTGTCCTGCCCGATCGGGGTGTCGATCATGTCGGTGGTGACCGTGCCCTTCAGCGCATAGGCGACCACCAGCGGCGGGCTGGCGAGGAAGTTCGCCCGCACATCGGGGGAGACGCGGCCTTCGAAGTTGCGGTTGCCGGAAAGGACGCTGGCCGCCACGATGTCATTGCCGTTGATCGCGGCGCTGATCGGCGGGGCCAGCGGGCCGGAATTGCCGATGCAGGTGGTGCAGCCGTAGCCCACGAGATCGAAGCCGATCGCGTCGAGGTGATCCTGCAGCCCGGCCTTCTTGAGATAGTCGGTCACCACCTGCGATCCGGGCGCGAGGCTGGTCTTCACCCAGGGCTTGGGCTTCATGCCGCGTTCGTTGGCCTTCTTGGCGACGAGGCCGGCGGCGATCAGCACATCGGGGTTGGACGTATTGGTGCAGCTGGTGATGGCTGCGATCACCACGTCGCCATCGCCGATGTCGTGGCCGGCCGTATCCACCGGCACGCGCTGCGGCGCATCCTTGTGATAGACGTCCTTGAGATCCTTGTTGAACAGCTCGTCCACCTGCGGCAGCACCACCTTGTCCTGCGGGCGCTTGGGGCCGGCGAGCGAGGGGACGACACTGGCGAGATCCAGTTCCAGCGTGCTGGTGAACACCGGCTCCGGCGCGGCGGGATCGAGCCAGAAGCCCTGTTCCTTGGCATAGGCTTCGACCAGCGCGATCTGGTCTTCCGCGCGGCCGGTGAGCCGCAGATATTCCAGCGTCTTGTCGTCAATGCCGAAGAAGCCGCAGGTGGCGCCATATTCAGGCGCCATATTGGCCAGCGTGGCACGATCGGCGAGGCTCAGCGTGGAGAGGCCGGGGCCGAAATATTCCACGAAGCGGCCGACCACGCCCTTGGCGCGCAGCATCTGGGTGCAGGTCAGCACCAGGTCGGTGGCGGTCACGCCTTCCTGCAACTGGCCGGTGAACTTGAAGCCCACCACTTCGGGGATCAGCATGGAAACCGGCTGGCCCAGCATGGCCGCTTCCGCCTCGATCCCGCCGACGCCCCAGCCCAGCACGCCCAGGCCATTGACCATGGTGGTGTGGCTGTCGGTGCCCACACAGGTATCGGGATAGGCGATGGTTTCGCCGCTCTCATCCTCGCTGGTCCACACGCATTGGGCGATGTGTTCCAGATTCACCTGATGGCAGATGCCGGTGCCCGGAGGCACGGCCTTGAAATTCGCCAGGCTCTTGGAGCCCCACTTGAGGAAGTCGTAGCGTTCGAAGTTGCGCTGATACTCCAACTCCACATTCTTCTCGAACGCCTTGGGATGGCCGAATTCGTCCACCATCACCGAATGGTCGATCACCAGATGCACCGGCACCAGCGGGTTGATCTTGGACGTATCGCCGCCCAGCTTCGCGATCGCATCGCGCATGGCGGCCAGATCGACCACGCAGGGAACGCCGGTGAAATCCTGCATCAACACGCGCGCGGGGCGATACTGGATTTCATTGCCCGTGACGGGGTTCTTCTGCCAGTCCGCCAGGGCCTGGATATGGTCGGTGGAAACGGTGAAGCCGGCATCTTCGAAGCGCAGCAGGTTCTCCAGCAGAACCTTCATCGAAAAGGGCAGGCGAGAGATATCGCCGATCTTTTCCGCCGCTTTGCGGAACGAGTAATAGGCGTAGCTTTTGCCGCCTACCTGCATCGTGCTGCGCGTGCCGAGAGTGTCCTTGCCGACCTGAGTCATACGGGCGAGATCCTTCCTGATGCTGATCCGGCTCCACAGGCGCGGCAGGAGGCCGGAAATTTGGCTTGGCAGTTGCGCGCTAGCAGGCGCAACGTCAAGGCTGCAAACGGCAACCGCGGCCTGCGGCGGCTGGTTTCGGCAACTGAATGCAAGGTGAGGGCGGCATATGGCGATTGGCGGACCCAGGAAGCGGCGCGAACCGCTCAACGTCTGGTTGATGGCGCTGGCGCTGGTGGCGGCGGCCTTTACCGGCGCGGCTCTGGGACTGGTGTGGCAATCCTCCGGCCTCGGCAGCGCCGCCGAAAGGCCGGCGGCGAAGGTGCCCGAAAGCTAGACGGCCGCAGGCTCGGGCCGCTTGCGCGGGGCGGCGATCCAGCAGGCGATCACGATCAGCACCGCCCCCGTCAGCACCGGCCAGCCCACGCCCTCGCTGAAGAACAGCCAGCCGAACAGCGCGGCCCACAGAAAGCCGGAATATTCCAGCGGCACCAGCGCCTGCGCTTCCGCCCGGGCATAGGCCCATGCGAACAGCATTGCGGCCGCCAGAGACAGCAGGCTGGCTCCGGCAATGTGCAGCAGCGCGGGACCATCCGGCAGGTGCAGGGCAATCGGGGCGAAGCCGATCAGCAGCACCAGCATCACGCCGTTCTGCCAGGTGGCGACTTCCCCCGGCTTGGCGAGGAGCGCCTGCTGGCGCTGTAGCACCAGGTTCCACGCATAAAGGATGGAGGACAGCAGCACGGAGGCTGCGCCCCACAGTGCCTCCGGATCGGCGGCGGGCATGCGCATGCGCCCGGCGCCGATTACCACCACGCCGGCAAGGCCCAGCAGCGAGGCGATACGGGCGCGGCGGCTCACCGTCTCCCCCAGCATCCAGGCAGCGAGATAGAGCGCGATCAGCGGCGCGGTGAAGGCCAGGGCGATGGCTTCGGCCAGCGGCAGCCGCGCGATGCCCCAGAAGAAGGTGAAGGCCATCGCGGTCAGCACCGCGCCGCGCAGCCAATGAAGCCGCATCGTCCGCGCGCTCGGCCTGCTCTTGCGGGTCAGGCGCCACGCCGGGCCGATCAGGGCGAAGCTGATTGCACTGCGCAGCAGCAGGGCGCTGTAGGCGCCGACCGCCAGCGTGCTTTCCTTCATCAGCGCGTCCATCAACGAATAGAGCGCCACGCCCGCGATCGTTGCGACGAAAGGAAAAATGTGACGATGACGTTCCACGGAACGCGCTCTAGTGCCCGGGGTTGATTCGGCAATGGAGGCATTGCGTCGCGATTCAGCCGGGAGAAAGCCCCCTTGCCGGATAAAGGCCGGCTCAGGGCATACAGGCGATCGCAGCGCGGTGCCGCAAGCAAGGCTTACAGGGCAATTTCATTGATGAAAATTTCGCAGACTTCCCTCCTCGCAGGCGCCGCCCTGCTCTCCGCACCTGCGGCGGGGCAGGACCTGCAGCCGGAGTCGGTGCTTGAACGCGATGCCGTGGAGGTCGTCTCGCGTCCGGTGCTGCAGGATGTGCCCACCGTTCCCGTGCCACTCTATCCGCAGGTGATGCACTGGCCGGCTGACCGGGCGCAGGCGCTGCTCGACGCGGTGAATGCGATCGGCGCCGAAGGGCTCGACCCCGCCGATTATCGTCCCGGGGCGCTGCAGGCGGCGGTCCAGCTGGGTGAAGGGCCCGAACTGGATGCGCTGGCGAGCCAGGTGTTCTCCTGGCTGGTGGAGGATCTGCGCGATGGGCGGACGCCCATGTCCGCGCGCACCCAGTGGTTCGTGGTCGATCCCGATCCCGATCTGCTTCCCACCGGCAAGCTGATGGAGCAGGCGCTGCGCAGCGGCGATGTGGCAGGCACGCTGGCCTCGCTCGATCCAACCCATCCCGATTATGACGCGCTGCGCACGGCGTTGGCCGAGACCCGCAAGAGTGATGCCGCACGCCGCGCCCTGATCCGCGCCAACATGGATCGCTGGCGCTGGCTCGCCCGCGATCTGGGCGGGCAGTATCTGATCACCAATGTGCCCGAATATCAGCTGCGGCTGGTGGTGAACAACAACATCGTGCGGACCTACAAGACGATCGTTGGCAAGCCCGGCCGCACCGCCACCCCGCAGCTTGCCGAAACGGTGGAGGGGGTGATCTTCAACCCCACCTGGACGGTGCCGCAATCCATCGTGAAGGGCGAAGGGCTTGGCACCAAGGTGCTGAACAATCCCGCCTGGGCGAAGCGGCAGGGCTACAAGGCGGTGAAGGGTGCCAATGGCTATATCGGCGTGGTGCAGCAGCCGGGGCCGACCAATTCGCTCGGCCAGATGAAGCTCGACATGCCGAACCCGCATGCGATCTTCCTGCACGACACGCCGGCCAAGGCGCTGTTCGACAATGACGACCGGGCGCTGAGCCATGGCTGCATCCGTACCGAGCGGGCGCTGGAGCTGGCGATGACCATCGCCATCCTGGGGCAGGGCGCCACGAAGGAAGAGGCGGTGGAGATTTCCCGCTCTGGCGAATACACCCGCGTGCCGGTGGTGAAGACCATGCCGGTCTACATCACCTATTTCACCATGGGCGGCGACCTCGATGGCAACATGGCCGCCTATCCCGACATCTACGGCCGCGACGCGCCCGTGCTGGCAAGCCTGAAGGCGCCGCGCGTGGCGGATCGCGCGCGGGTGACGAGCGAGAAGGTGGTGGAGATCGTGGACGATTTGCAGACCTGAAGGTGTTGCCTCAGGCTTGATCGGGGCGGCGGATCAGGCGTCCGCCGAATCCGGCTCCGTCTGCGGGCCGATCGGCTTCTGCGGCGGGCCGGCGACCTGCTTGCCGTTCTCGCCGATGCCGAGCCGGTCAGCATAGAGCAGGCGCCCGCCGGACAGGTGCCAAAGCGCCTCGCGGAAATCCTCCGGCCCCATGGCGAAGCAGCCGTTGGAGCGGCCGAGGCGGCCCCAGCGATCCACATGCGCCTGCGTGGCGTAATCGGCGGAATGCATCACGATCGCGCGTTCCAGCGCGTTGGAGTTCGCCGGATCGAGCCCGCCCAGGCGGATCGACGTGCCATAGCGGCCCTTGTACCATTCCCAGGTGATGAAGGCGCCGCGGCTGGTGGCGTTGGAGCCGACCACATTGGAAAAGCCGTTGAGCCAGCCATCGTGTTCGGGATCGGAGCCGAGGCCGTGGGCGACGAGGAAGCTGCGCACGCTCCCGTCTTCGAGATTGGCGAAATGGAAGCGCGGTATGCCCGAATGCACGCCGAAATCGGCAATGGCAGCGATGTCGCGGCGCCATAGTGCGCTGCCTGCGCGTTCCACCTCGCGGCGGGCGACCTCCAGAACGCGGCGCGCGCGCAGATCGCTGGTCACCGGCTGGGCGAAGAGCCGCGCAGGCAATGCCAGCGCCCCCGCCGCCGCGACCGCGGTCCCGATGAAATTGCGCCTGTTCATGCCGGAACTCATGCCTTCATATAGCACGGCCTGTCTAGCCGGAGCCTTAACGGTGGCGAGCAATCCGGCTCATCCCTGGAGCAGCCGGTCGATGGCGCGGCGGGAGGTTTCGGCATAGGTGCCGCCCGTGTGGCGGTGCGTGCCGATGAAATGCACGAAGGCCGCGTCGTCAGCCATGGGCTGGCCCCAATAGTTGAGATACCGGTCATAGGGCAGCAGCACCGGCGCCGGCTCGTTGGCGATGATGAAGTTGGACGCCACCTGCTCGCTGCCCCAGTCCGCCAGCTGGCCGCCCTTCTCCAGCGTGGGGCTGAGCAGGCGGATGAAGGCCGCCGCCAGTCCGCGCCCCGGGCCCCCGGCGGCAAAGCCCGCAAAGCCAGCGCAGCCCCGCACATAGCGCCAGTCCCGCCCCGGCGCCATCAGACCCAGCCGGCTTTCCATCACCGTCTGGATGTGGCCGCCCTGCGGCCCCTGGGGATAGACCCGGCGGGCAAAATCGCCGAGCGGTTCCACGCCGTGTTCCGCGTCGCCATCGCCCAGCAGGGTGAAGCTGCGGTTCATCGCAATTGCCTGCGCCACTTCCGGCACAGGGCCGAGCGTCACCGTGTCGCTATCGAGCTGCAGCCAGTATTCGCCTCCGCGCCGGTCGAGGATGGTCAGCAGCCGTTCCCAGCAGCCCCCGGTGGGAAAGCCTTCCACGCGGACGTCCGCCAATCGTAGCAGTTCCGGATCGCCGCAATGATGCGCCAGGATCGCCCGGTCCTGCGCCGTCAGCGTGCCGTCGTCGAGCAGGGCCACCCGCCCGCGGCGCAGTTCGTGCCACAGGCTCTTCAGCGCCACCAGATAAGGCAGCACCACCGCTGTGCCGATCATGGAGAACAGCACCAGCCCGTCCTTGCGCGGCTGGATCGGCGGCGTCTCCAGAATCGCGGCGATCGCTTCCGCATGGCGCGCAGCATCGCGCCGGCTGCGCCAGCGATAGGGGAGGATGCTCGCGACCTTCATGCCGGTGCGTATAGCCGATGATGGTTAAGCGCGCGTTGGCCCAGCGGCCGGGGTGCACCGCACCTGCGACCGGCCGAGTGCGCGGAACAGACCCCCCGGTTCATCCTCCCAGCGCCATTCCAGCGTCCGTGATCTCGATGCTGCCTGCGCGGCTGAGGAAGGACTGGCCGAGAAGCGAGACGTCCAGCCCTTCAGGAACGATCACCGCCTGCACGCCGTCCGCTTCCAGCCCACCGAGTTCCACCGCATCGAGCGTGACCGGCACGCCCAGAACCATGCCGTTGACGCCGCGTCCGACCGGGTGAATATCCGCTTCGTTCCAGGTGAGCCCCGCAGCTTCGGCATCGTTGCCCGTCAGCGCAATCACGCTGGCGCCGGTGTCCACCAGCATGCGCGACTCCGCCCCGTTGACGGTCACATCCGCGTAGTAATGCCCATCGGGGGCGCGTGGCAGCACGGTTTCACCGCTCATCCAGCCAGCTTCGGCGCCGCTCATCTGGGAAGCCCGCACAGCTTTCTCTGGTGCCTCGCCTGCCGTCATCGTCTCCGGGCGGCCGGGGTAAAACCACGCGGCCAGCGCAGCGGCGCAGATCAGCAGGATGAGAGGCCGGCCAGTCACGCCGGTATACTAGCGCGCGAGGGTTTAAGCGGGGGTAAAGCGCCGGCGCAGGGGCTTTACTCCTGCTCGTCCACTTCCAGGCGGCCGACCCGCAGGCGGTCGATGCGCGCTTCGCGCAGATGCAGGCGCCCGATCGATAGGCGGCCGATAGCCACCGCGCCGATCGCCACGGCGCCCATGGCAACGGCCCCGAGCGCGAAGGCGCCAAGCGCTACCGCCCCCGTGGCGCCGGCGCCGAGAGCCCGGGCACCTTCGGCGCTGGCGACCGGGCCGATGCGAAAGAGCCGGATAAGCCTGGCCATGCGCCGCTATTCCGCCGCTTCGGCCGGTGCGTCGTCCGCCTTGCCGGCGTCGGTCATGCCCATTTCGATTTCCGCCGCCTTGCGCTCCACCAGCGAGACGATGTGATCGAGCATCTGGTCGCTCTGCACGTGGTGGTCGGTCACGCCCGAAAGATAGACCATGTGCTTGCCGGCGCCGCCGCCGGTGATGCCGATGTCGGTCTCCCGCGCTTCGCCCGGTCCGTTGACCACGCAGCCGAGGACGGAGAGCGAGAGCGGCGTCTTGATGTGCTGCAGCCGCTCTTCCAGCGCCGTGACGGTGCGGATCACGTCGAATCCCTGCCGCGCGCAGGACGGGCAGGAGACGACGCGAACGCCGCGCGTCCGCAGGCCGAGGCTCTTGAGGATCTCGAAGCCGACCCGCACCTCCTGCTCCGGCTCCGCCGAAAGCGAGACGCGAATGGTGTCGCCGATGCCGGCCCACAGCAGATTGCCGATGCCGATCGAGCTTTTCACCGTGCCGCCGATCAGTCCGCCGGCTTCGGTGATGCCCAGGTGCAGCGGGCAATCCACCGCTTCGGCCAGGCCCATATAGGCCGCCACGGCAAGGAACACATCGCTCGCCTTCACGGCCACCTTGAATTCGTGGAAGTCGTGATCCTGCAGCAGCTTGATATGATCCAGCGCGCTTTCCACCAGCGCTTCCGGGCAAGGCTCGCCGTATTTTTCCAGCAGGTCACGTTCCAGCGAACCGGCATTCACGCCGATGCGGATGGCGCATCCGTTGGCCTTGGCCGCGCGCACTACTTCGGCCACGCGTTCGCTGCTGCCGATATTGCCCGGATTGATGCGCAGGCAGGCCGCGCCGGCATCGGCGGCCTCGAGAGCGCGCTTATAGTGGAAGTGGATGTCGGCGACGAGCGGCACGCGGGCCGCGCGAACGATCTCGCGGAAGGCCTTGGTGCTTTCCACATCCGGGCAGGAGACGCGGATGATGTCCGCCCCCGCCTCCTCGCAGCGGCGGATCTGGTCGATCGTGGCGCGCGCATCGGACGTGGGCGTGTTGGTCATGGTCTGCACCGTGATCGGGGCGTCACCGCCCACGGGCACGGTCCCGACCATGATCTGCCGGCTCTTGCGGCGCTCGATATCGCGCCAGGGTCGTATGGAAGACATGGCACCTACTATAGGCACTTGGCGTGACGGGTGAAAGGCATTGCGGCGCGCGCGGGGGATTGCCTCCCGTCCCGCCCTGGGCGACAGCGCCGGCCAGGCCCGCCGCGCCGCTTCGCACCGTCCGGGCAGTTGCTGCCTTGTGCCTGGCAGCGGCGGCGGGCATGCTGCTGCTCTTCCGCAGATGGAAATACCTATGAACATGCTTGCCGCCGGCGCCGAAGCAGCAAAGGAGACCGCGGCCGGCGCCCATATGCTGATGGATGGCTTCATCATGCTCGCGGCGGCGCTCGTCTTCGTGCTGCTGTTCCGCCGCATGGGACTGGGCGCGACCCTGGGCTATCTCGTCGCCGGGGCCGTGGTCGGGCCGCAGGTGCTCGGGCTGGTGGGCGATGCGGAAGGCATACTGAGCTTTGCCGAACTGGGCATCGTGCTGCTGCTGTTCGTCGTGGGCCTGGAACTGAACCCGGCGCGGCTGTGGCGCATGAAGCGGGAGATCTTCGGCCTCGGCCTGCTGCAGGTGGCGCTGTGCGGGCTCGCGATCACTGCGCTGATTCGGCTGTCCACCGACTTTACACCCGCCGCCGCACTGGCGCTGGGGCTGCCGCTGGCGCTGTCCTCCACGGCGCAGGTGCTGCCGATGCTGCAATCGGCCGGCCGCCTGCGGACGCCCTTTGGCGAACGGGCCTTCGCCGTCCTGCTGTTCCAGGATTTGTCGATCATCCCGCTCATCACGATCATCGCCGCGCTCAGCCGCAATCCGGCGGACACGGGCGGGCCGGCCGGCTGGGTGCTGGCGCTGATGACGCTGGCCGCCATGGCCGGGCTGATTGCCGCCGGCCGCTTCGTGATCCGGCCCCTGTTCGGTCTCATCGGCGGACTGGGGGAGCGGGAGCTGTTCATCGTCGCAGCGCTGTTCACCGTCGCCGCCTCGGCCGCGCTGATGGAGGCGCTGGGCCTCTCCACGGCGCTCGGCGCCTTCATCGCGGGCGTAATGCTGGCCGACAGCCCCTATCGCCACGAGCTGGAGGCGGATGTCGAACCCTTCCGCTCCATCCTGCTCGGCATGTTCTTCCTTGCCGTGGGCATGATGCTCGATCTCGGCGCAATCGCAGAGCGGCCGCTGTTCGTGTTCGGCATGGCGGCGGGGCTGATCGCGGTGAAGGTGGCGGTGATCGTGGGCATCGGCCTCGCCTTCAAGATGCGCTGGCGGGCGGCGCTGGCGCTGGGCCTGCTGCTGAGCCAGGGGGGCGAATTCGGCTTCGTGCTGTTCGCCCAGGCGCGCGATGCGCTGCTGATCAGCGAAAGCGCGTCCAGCATATTCAGCGCGGTGGTGACGCTGTCCATGGCAACCACGCCGTTCCTGATGGCGGCGACCACGCGCATCCGCCGCCAGCCCATGCCCGATGCCGGCACGCGGGAGGAGCCGAGCGCGCAGACCGCCAATGCGCTGGTGGTTGGCTATGGCCGTTTCGGCCAGACCGTGGCGCAGACGCTGATGGCGGGCGGCATCACGGTGACGCTGGTGGACCGCGACGTGGAGATGATCGACACCGCCGGCGAATTCGGCGCCAAGGTCTATTTCGGGGACGGTACGCGCCTTGATCTGCTGCGGCAGGCCGGGGCGGGCGAGGCACAGCTGATCCTGTTCTGCATCGATCGCGATCAGGTGGATGCCGATCTTGTGCGGGCGGTGAAGGATGCGTTCCCGCAGGCCTATGTCTATGTGCGGGCCTTCGATCGGCGCAGCGTGATGGCGCTGTATGGCAGCGGGGCCGAATTCGTGGTGCGCGAAGTGTTCGAATCGGCCGTTCGCATGGCGCGGTTGGGGCTGGACCGGCTCGGCCTGTCCGAACAGCAGATCGAATCGGCGGTGGACAGCTATCGCTCGCGCGACAAGCAGCGGTTGATGAAGCAGTCGGAAGCGAATGACCTCTATGCCGCGCGCGAGATCATGGTGACGGAGCCGCAGATCCCGCGCGACGAGGACTAGCCGCCAGCCAGCGGCAGTTCGTAGAGAAACTCGTCATCGCGGTGATTGCCCACCCAATAGTCGATATCGGCGACATGGCGAAAGCCGTAGCGCTGATAGAAGCGCTGGGCGCCGAAGTTCTCGCTGAACACGGATAGCTGCAGCGCATCGGCGCCCCACTCCCGCGCCCGCGCGATCGCTTCCTCGAGCAGCGCCGCGCCGATGCCTTTGCCGGTCGCGCCGATCCCGCAATAGAGCTGGCTCAGGAAAGCGGGCCGGGCCGGCTGCGGAGGTGGGCGTTCGGGCAGGCCCTTGCCGAGCACCATCAGCGCATAGGCAGCCAGCTCGCCGTCCACGAAGGCCAGGCGAAGATGGGTGAGCGGATCGGCGATCGCCGCGCGATACACCTCTTCGCTCCGCGCCTCGGCGAAGAAGGCGGCCATGTCTTCCGGCTGGTAGAGATGGCCGAAGGCGGTGTCGAACGCCTGTCGCCCGAAGGCAGCCAGCATCGGCGCGTCATCGCCGGTGGGATTGCGCAGTTCCGCCGCCATCAGCCCGCGCTCGTCCCGCAATGTCTCGCACAGCGATCTTCACTCATCCCGTGGCTGTGCTACGGCAGGGCCATGCTGACAAGATGGATCAAGCCCTGCCTCGCGCTGCTGGCGCTGTCACTGGCGGCCTCTGCCCAGGCACAAGGAACCGAAACGATGACGCAGAAGAGCTGGAGCCTCGCCATCCATGGCGGCGCCGGAACGATGTCGCCCGATGTCATGACGGATGCGCAGCAGCGCGAATACAAGGCCGCGCTGCAGGCGGCGCTGGATGCCGGAGCGGCGGTGCTCGCCCGCGGCGGCGCAGCGCTGGACGCGGTGGAAGCCGCCATCGTGGTGCTGGAGGACGATCCCCATTTCAACGCCGGACGCGGTGCCGTGTTCACCTATGAAGGGGTGAACGAGCTCGATGCCTCGATCATGGACGGGCGCGACCGTTCGGCCGGCGCTGTGACGGGTGTCACCCATGTGAAGAACCCGGTGAAGCTCGCCCGGGCGGTGATGGAAGACAGCCCGCATGTGTTCCTCAGCCGCGAGGGGGCGGAACAGTTCGCCCGGGAGCAGGGGCTGGAGATCGTCGATGCCGCGTGGTTCGCCACGCCCGAACGGCGTCGCCAGCTGGAAGAGCTGAAGGCGAAGAAGCTGAGCTGGTTCGATGTCGATCTGAAATACGGCACGGTGGGCGCGGTGGCCGTGGACAGCGAAGGCCATGCCGCTGCCGCCACCTCCACCGGTGGCCTGACCGGCAAGCGCTGGGGGCGGATCGGCGATTCACCGGTGATCGGTGCGGGCAATTATGCCGATGATCGCGCCTGCGCCGTCTCCGCCACCGGGGCGGGCGAGTTCTTCATCCGCGCGGGCGTGGCGCATGAAATCTGCGCCCGGATGCGGCTGCTGGGCGAAGACGCGCAGACCGCTGCCGATGCGGTGATCGCCGAAGTGGGCAAGATGGGCGGCGATGGCGGTGTTATCGTCGCCGCGCCCAATGGGACCACCGTTTTCTCCTTCAACACGCCGGGCATGTATCGCGGCCGGGCAGACAGCAACGGGCGCAGCGAGGTGGCGATCTTCGCGGGCGAGTGACGCCGCCCCTGCGCGGTCAGGGGTCGTTTTTGTCCTTCTTGCGCCGTCCGAAGCGCATCTGGCCTTCCAGCCGGGCGCGCAGGGCGGCGTAGAAGCTTTCCAGGAATGCGCGGTCGTCGCCCTCGCCGGCGTCCCAGCCGATCTTGCGGCAGATCGCCTCCACCACCTCGCGCATGGTATCGGCCTGGCCGCTCCGCAGCACGCGCTCCAGCACCTGCAGCTCGTGCTCGCCATAGACGGACAGCTCCACTTCGCCGAAGCGATAGGGCTGCGCCTCCTCCCTTTTCACGGACATCGCATCCGGCAGCGGCTGGTGCTTCACTTCCACCACCCAGGTTCCGCCGACGAGGTCGCCCGCCCGCAGATTGCCGCGATTGAAGAAGGGAAACAGCAGGAAGATCACCAACCAGGCAAAGGTCGCGCCGCCGATCGCGCCCATTCCGGCCTGCCCGGAAAGCAGCAGGGATGCCGGCATGAACACTTCCGCATCGCGCATCAGATTGCGCGCGATCACGGCTTCGGCCGTTAGCCTGGTGTCCCCGCCGCTGGCATCGGGCCGCGCGGCGACCCTTATGCCCAGCAGCCGCTTTCCCGGTGTGGCGCCGCGCGGCCCCAGTTCGAAGAAGAGGAAATAGCCGAAGCGGCACAGGAACAGCGTGAGGATCAGCAGCACCAGCAGCAGTTCGGCCGCCGGATTGCCCTCGCTGCCGCTCAGCCGCGCTAGTGCTGAGAGGCCGAGGAGATGCAGCGTTACGATCAGGAGCACGAAGGCGGTGACGATCACCGTCAGATCGAGCAGCAGCGCGCCGGCCCGCGCACCGCGGCTTGCCACGGTGAGCGGCAGGGCGACCCCCTCCGGCGTCACCAGCTGCCGCTCCCGGCCGGCGCGTGCGATGATGCGCGGCAGGGCCATCACGCGGTGCCCTCGCCCGCCGGGCGGAAGGCGAACAGATAGGCGATCCAGAAAAGCAGCAGCGTGCCGCCGATGGTCCCCCGCGCCCAGGGGTCTTCCACCAGCTGCCGGCCGTAGCCTTCCAGCAGGCCCGCCAGGACCAGCATCAGGACTACACCCGCCATCACCTGTGCCGCCCGCCTGCCGCTGGTCGCGGCGGCCGCCCCCAGCGGAAGTGTGCCCGGAAAGGCCATGGACCGGCCGATATGGATGCCAGCAGCGCCCGCCAGCAGGATGGCGAAGATCTCCGTGGTCCCGTGGATGGAGAGCCACGCGGCAAATTCCCACCCCAGACCCGCCTGGCAGAACAGCCACAGCATGGCGCCCAGTGTCGCCATGTTTCCGACCAGCAGCATGATTGTGGGAATGCCGAAGGCGAAGCCCAGCGCGAAGGCCATGATCGCAACGGCGGCGTTGTTGGAGAAGAGATAGGTCGCGAAGACGGAGAGGCCGTGCGGCCCTTCCGCACCGGCTAGCGTCCGTTCCAGCACTTCGCGCTCTGCGCCGGGCTGGCGCCCGCCCACGAACTCGCCCGGCACGAGGGCATAGTACCACTCGCTGTCGCGCGCCACGAGCAGCCAGCCCGCCACCGCCCCGGCGATCATCACCGCCAGCGCGATGCAGAGGTCGAGCCACAGGCCCCGCACCGCCGCGCCCCAGCGGCCGCCGAGGAAGCCCCGCAGCCACGAAAGCAGCGATTGGCGCGTGCCGTAGATCTGGAAGAAGGCGCGGCGCACCAGCGCCTCCAGATAGGCCAGCGTCGCCGCATCCAGCGAGGTTTCACGCGCGACCGAAAGGCTGGACGCGGCCTGTCGGTAGAGCGCCGGCAGGGCGAGCAGATCCTCATCCGAAATGCGACCGGGACGCCCTTTCTCCAGCGCGGTCACGATCCGCTCCAGCCGCCGCCATTCGCCTTCGCGCTCCAGCCGGAAACGGTCGGAGCGCAGGCTGGCGGCTTCGATATCGGGCGGAGCCTCGCCGTCGCCGGACTTGCGAAAGGTGAGGCGGAGCGAGAGGGCCATCAGCCGATCGCCTCCGCCCGCTTCGTCGCAAGATAGCGGTCGATCAGGCGATAGCCGATCGCGCGCCAAGGCGCCTCGATCACATCCACGCCCAGCCTGCGCAGCCGCTGCAGCACGGCCGCGCGCTGACGCGCCAGCCCGTCAGCCGCCACGGCGGTGGCAAGATCGCCGATCGTCGCGGGTTCGGCGCCGGCGAGGGAAGTGAGTTCGCTGTCTTCCATCGTCACGAAGATCACCAGATGATGCCGCACCAGCCGGCCCAGACTTTCGATCATCAGTTCGGCCGAGGTGCTGTCGGTGAAGTCGGAAAACAGCACGATCAGCGAACGCCGCCGCAACTGCCCCGCCAGCGTGGCGAGGGCGAGCGTGAAGTTCGGCTCTCGCGCGTGGTAATCGAGGCCCGCTGCGGCGCTCTGCAGGCGATGGAAATTGCGGGGCTCCGTGGCGAAGGGTGTCAGCAGCCAGGGCCGCTCTGCAAAGCCATAGAGCGCGACCCGATCGCCGCCCTTCAGCGCGACATAGGCGGCGGTAAGCGCGGCGGACACGGCGCGATCGATGCGCGGCAGCCCGTCCACGGGCTCGCACATGGCGCTGCCGCAATCGAAAGCGAAGACGATCTGGTTGTCGCGCTCCGCCTCGTTTTCCCGGGCATAAAGCCGGGTGTGGCGCGCGCTGGCTTTCCAGTCGATGCGGCGGCGGTCCATGCCTGCTTCATATTCGCTCAGCGCCTCGAACTGCGTGCCTTCGCCGCGAATGCGCCGCGCGACCATGCCGAACTGCGCGTCACGCAGGAAGGCCTGCAGCGCCGGGGAGCGCACGGGCGTGAGATCGGGCCAGATTCTCACCTCCGCCTCGACCGGCGCGGAGGCCTGCCGCCACGCCAGCCGCAGCGGGCCGGGCCAGCGCAGCCACAGTTCCTGCACGGTTCCCGTTCCCCGCCGCACCGGCGTGATGAAGGCCTGCCCCCGCCAACTTCCGGCTGCGCCCTCTTCCGCCAGATCGAATTGCGCCGCGCCGCCTTGGCCCAGGCGCGTAGCGAAGCCCAGCGAAGCCTGCGGAGCCGCGGCGGGTGGCCGGCTGAAACGGGCGCGGAGCGACAGGGCAAGGGGCTGGCCTACTTCGGCATCGGCGGGCGCATCCAGCGCCATCTCCGCCAGCCTGCCGGCCAGCATGCCATCCACCGCCACCAGCGCCAGCAGCGCCACTCCCAGCAGCGGCGCCAGCCACCACATTGCGGGCGCGACGGCAGCCGTAATCACCGCGGCCGGCGCCAGCAGGGCGAGCGCCACCAGCGGGCGTGTGGTAGGGGCGATGGGCGCCTTCACGTCTATCGCGGCGCCTCGGTCCGCTCGACCAGCTCGGCGACCAGATCCTCCACCTGCCGCCCGTCGATTTCTGCCGCGGGAGACAGCAGCAAGCGATGGCGCAGGGCGGAGGCGGCGAGGGCCTTCACATCATCCGGCAAGACATAGTCGCGGCCATGCAGCGCAGCCCGCGCACGGGCGGAATTGGCCAGCAGCACGGCGGCCCGCGGGCTGGCGCCGCCTGCCAGCTCCGCCGTTTCGCGCGTCGCGCGGACCAGCGCGACGGTGTAGGCGATCACCTCCTCTGCCAGCGTCACCCCCTTCACCGCTTGCTGCGCGGCGGCGATGCTGGCTGCGTCGGCCACGGCGCCGATGCCGAACTCGGCCGGCCGGGGCGGTCCGCTGTGCTGGCCGAAGCGGCGCACGATTGCCGCCTCTTCCTCGGCGCTGGGATAGGGAACCAGCAGCTTGAACAGGAAGCGGTCCAACTGCGCTTCGGGCAGCGGATAGACCCCCTGGTTCTCGATCGGATTCTGCGTTGCCACCACCATGAAGCCGGGGGGCAGGGCGTGCGCTTCGCCGTCCAGCGTTACCCGCCGCTCCTGCATCGCTTCCAGCAGGGCGGCCTGCGTCTTGGGCGGCGTACGATTGATCTCATCCGCCAGCAGCAGTTCGCGAAAGATCGGACCGCGGGTGAGGGTGAACTGGCTGGTCTGGAAATTGAACAGGTTGGAGCCCAGAATATCACCCGGAAGCAAGTCCGGCGTGAACTGGATTCGGCCGAATTCCATCCCCGTTGCAGTGGCGAAGCACTGGGCCAGAAAGGTCTTGGCCGTGCCCGGCGGGCCTTCCAGCAGCACATGGCCCTGCGCCACCAGCGCGATCAGCAGGTGCTCGACCGTTTCCTCCTGGCCTACGATCGCCTTGCCGATCTCGGTGCGGATGGCCCCCGCGAGGGAGCGGGTCTCATCGAGCGACATGGTCATTCTTCTACTGTCCTTTCGATCACTTTCAGCGCCCGGGCGGCGCGCAGCAAATCGCCGGGCCGGCGCGCGGATCTGAGCGCCTCGGAATGGCCGGCATAATCGAGCTCATCTCTGCCTCGCGCCGCCAGCGTGCGGGCAATGGCGGCCTCACGCAGCCCGGGATCGCTTTCGCGGATCCCCAGCGCGCGGCCGATCCGCGCGGCGAGCATGGCGGCATAGGGTGGCCCCAGCAGATGCAGCCGCCCCGTGCGCTGCACCAGCGCCGCGCCGTTGCGGGCGAGCTGCTCCTTGCCCATGGCGAGCGCCGAGGCGGGGGTGACAGGCGCGCCGAACCGGCGGAAGGCGCGCCAGCCGATTACCAGCAGGGCCAGCGCGAGGCACAGCGTGGCCGCGAGGAAGGGCGGCCGGAAGGCGAGGGTCAGCGGGTTCTCCGCAAACCCCAGCCCAACGAGGGTGAGATCGAAGACCACGGGAAGATCGTAGTCCTCCAGCGTCGTCTCGACGATCTGCAGCGCGGCTTCGGCGCGTTGGAGATCGGCCATGCCGTAATTGTTCATGAGGTCCGGCTCGGCGACGAACACCACCGGCCAGGCGCTTGCATCGGTGTCTTCTTCGGTGGCGGGCCGCCCCGCCGCTTCCGCAAGTTCGGGATAGAACCCGCCATTGTCCCAATAGCCTGCCAGTGTCCTGCCGGAGCCGGTGGAAACCAGCGGAATGATGTCCGGATCATCCACCGTCTGGACGGCATCGGGTGCGGGAAAAGTCCCCGCAAGGCCCAGGCCGCGCCAGCTGCGCTGCGCCGAAATCGCCGGATCGAGCATGTCGAGCTTCTTCATGTCGCCGGTAAAAGTCGGTGCCAGCGCGCCGATCAGCCTGACCCAGCCGCGCGGATGCTCTGCCGTCGCGCCGGGCGGCGGGGGTGCGGCAAGCCATTTGGGAAGGATCACCAGCGTGGGACCGACATAGCGGCGTTCCTGCAGCAGTTCGGCCAGTTCCTTCCCGTCACTGTCATGCGGCGGGGTGAGGATCAGCAGCGCCTCATCATCCAGATGCGCGGCGCTGCGCGACAGCGTCACCTGCAGGCCGCGCCGTTTCAGCAGGTCCGCAAGCCCGGCAAAGCCGTTGAGCCCGCGCGCGGCGGCATGGGCACCGCCATTGTTGCCGTCGTTCCCGTCCCACCCGCGGCCCATAGCGTAGAGCACGAACAGCAGCGTCGCCGCGCTGGCGACCACGAGCGCCAGAGCTGCCCCGCGCGAGAAATGACTGCCTCCACCGCTCATGGCGCGGCTGCGGGCTCGCCGGCCGGCAGGGCAAAATCGGCGTAGGCGGCGCGGGCGACGTGCCAGTCCTCCGCGGAGAGGTTACGCAGGGCAAACAGGCTGCGTTCCACGCGTCCGGCGATCACCGCGAAGGCGCGGCGGGCGCCCTCCGGCAGGACGGCCAGCGCTGCGATCTCCCGCGCGGTGGTGGATGGTTCGAGCAGCCCGGGTCGCGCGGCTCGGATCTGCTGGACGCTGCGGCGCAGGAGCAGATGGGTCGCCGCGTCATACTGGCCCTCCGCAGCAAGCCTGTCGGCTTCCTCCAGCAGGATCTGCGCTTCGGCTGCCTCTGGCGCCCAGTCCGGGCCATGCTCGGCCCCTGGCTTTGCGTGAAGCCCCAGGCGGGAGGCCAGCCGCCAGAGAAGGAATGCCAGCAGTGCGGCCCCTGCCGCCGCGATGATCCACAGCAGGACATCGCCCGACAGGCCGAGGAGGGATGCGGCCCCGTCCAATGCGTCGCCCAGATGGGAAAACAACCGCCGCAGCATTTCGCCCAGCCATTCCAGCCAATACGGAACCTCTGCCGGCTCACGCGGGGGCGGGGCGGGGATCGGCGAAAACTGCATATCCGCCTCTGCGCGCAGCTGCTGCCAGTCGCGTGCAACCCCGCCATCGGCGAGCGTGGATGCGATCTGCCCCTTGGCCCCAGTCACCGGCGGGTGGTGACACGGAGCGCCCGCGGGCGCAACCGGCATTCCCGTAGCCCGTGGCTGATCAGGGGCGTTGCCGTGCCTGGCGGTAGCTGCCGAGGATGCGCAGTTCCTTGCAGTGGAACGCCAGCTCTTCCATTGCCCGGTCGACCGCCGGATCGCCCGGGGCGCCCACGATGTCGGCATAGAACATGGTGGCGGCGAAGCTCGCCCCCTGCTGGTAGCTTTCCAGCTTGGTCATGTTCACGCCGTTGGTGGCGAAGCCGCCCAGTGCCTTGTACAGCGCGGCGGGCAGGTTCTTCACCTCGAAGATGAAGGTGGTCATGGCCGTATCGCCGTTCAGCGTGGCGGGATCGACCTGCTGCCGGGCGAGGATGACGAAGCGCGTCATATTGTCGGCCGCGTCCTTTACCCCGCGCTCGGCCACTTCCAGGCCATAGAGATCGGCGGCGAGTTCCGGCGCGATCGCGCAGGCCGCGGGATCGCCCAATTCCTTCACCAGCGCCGCTGCGCCCGCCGTGTCGGCATAGGAAACCGGGACGATCCCCCGCTCCCGCAGCCAGAAGCGCGTCTGGCCCAGCGCCTGGGGATGGCTGTAGGCCACGCGATAGGGGCCCTTGGTCAGCCCCATCACCGTATGGCTGATCGGCAGGAAGTGCTCGCCCACAATGGCCAGGCCGCTTTCGGGCAGCAGGAAATGGATATCCGCCACGCGGCCGTTCTGCGAATTTTCGATCGGGATGATGGCGCTGTCCGCCGTGCCGCTGTTCACCGCCTCCAACGCATCTTCGAAGGCGAAGCACGGCAGGGGCAGGCAGCCGGGATCCCATTCCAGCGCCGCACGATGCGAATTGGCACCGGGAGCCCCCTGGAACGCGACCGCGCGAGCAGGGTCGGCCGCTGCCGCCGCGCGCATTTTTTCGACCAGTTCAAGCGCCGGTGCGGGGAAGCTGTCCATGGGGCGAAGCCGGTAACCGTGCCGAACTGCCCGGGCAAGCCACTATCGGACTTGCACGCCGCGCATGCCGCCACTAGAGCGGCGCGCAAACGGGGACAACGGCAGACAATCTCTCGATGACCGATCGCTTCAATACCATCGCCGGCTGGACGCTCTTTAGTGGTGTCGTGGCTCTTGGCCTTTCCATCGTCAGCGGCATGTATTTCCATGCAGACAAGCCGGAGGCGCCGGAAACGGCCGGTTATCCGGTGCAGGCTGCGGAAGAGGAAGGCGGCGACGCGGGGCCCAGCTTCCTGCAGGTCCTGGCCACGGCCGATCCGGCCGCGGGCGAGAAGGTGTTCGCCAAGTGCACCTCGTGCCACACGATCGCGCAGGGTGCCGCAAACGGCATCGGCCCGAATCTGCACGGCGTCGTGGGTGAGGCGATTGGCAAGGGCGTTGGCGGCTTCGCCTTCTCCGACGCGCTCTCCAGCCATGGCGGCAACTGGACCTTCGACGAGCTGAACGAGTGGCTGAAGAGCCCGCGCGCCTATGCGCCGGGCACGAAGATGAGCTTCGCCGGCCTCTCCAGCATCGAAGATCGCGCCAACGTCATCGCCTATCTGAATGCCAACGGCAGCAACCTGCCGCTTCCGGCACCGGAAGCCAGCCCGACCGAAGCTGCCGCCGAAGGCGCGGATGCACCGGGTGAAGGCCCGGGCGTGGCCGAAGGTGCTGCCTCCGACACTGTCGAGACCACCGGCGCCGCGGGGGCGGAACAGCCCGTGCCCTCCACCAACGCGGCGGTGCAGAACTGAGGCAGACGCTGGGGCGCTGAGCTGACCGGTGGTCAGCCGCGCCCTTTGAAGCCCTGAGCGATCACATACCATTCCGACGAGCCCTTGCGGCTCGCCGGCGGTTTGGCGTGCTTCACAGCGCGGAAGTGCTTCTTCAGCAGCGTCAGCAGATCGCTGTCCGTGCCCCCGGCAAGGACTTTCGCCACGAAGGTGCCGCCTTCCGCCAGCGTGTCCACGGCGAAATAGGCCGCCGCTTCCACCAGCCCCATGGTGCGCAAATGGTCGGTCTGCTTGTGCCCGACCGTATTGGCCGCCATGTCCGACAGGACGAGATCCGGGGCGCCATCCAGCGCCTCCTCCAGCCGCGCCGGCGCTGCATCATCCATGAAGTCCATCTGCAGGATGGTGACGCCTTCCAGCGGCTCGGTCTCCAGCAGGTCGATGCCAACCACCGCGGCAGCGGGCACCTGCTTGCGCACCACCTGGCTCCAGCCGCCAGGCGCGATGCCCAGATCAACCACGCGGCGCGCACCCTTCAACAGGTCGAAGCGCTCGTCCAGCTCGATCAGCTTGTAGGCGGCGCGGCTGCGATAGCCCTCTGCCTTGGCCTGCTTCACATAGGGATCGTTCAACTGCCGCTCCAGCCAGCGAACGGAAGACGCGGTTCGCCCGCGCCCCGTCCGCACCCGCCGGTCGGTATCGCCGCGGCCCCTGGTCATGCCATCCCCCGCCGCAGCCGGCGCAAGGCCGCCTGCGCTTCCATGCCGTCTGCATCCGCTGTCATCATGCCGCGCAATATCCCTTCGCGTATGCCCCGGTCGGCCACGCCTAGGCGCGGGGCGGGCCAGATATCGAGAATGCTTTCCAGTATCGCGCAGCCCGCCACCACCAGATCGGCGCGTTCCCGGCCGATGCATGGCAGCGTGCGACGCTCGTCGGGCGACATGCCGGACAGCCGATCCGAAATGCTCCGCATGGCCTTGGCGGGCACGATCAGCCCGTCCACGGCCCGCCGATCATATTGGGGCAGGTTGAGATGCAGGCTGGCCAGCGTGGTCACCGTGCCGCTGGTGCCCAGCAGGCGCAGTGCGTCATTATGATGGTGGGCGATTCGCGCCGCGAATTCCGCAAAGCTTTCCGTGACGATTCGGCGCATCTCGCCATAGCGGGACAGCCGGTGGTCGCGATCGCCTTCCTCCAGCCCGATCGTCTCGCTGAGCGACACGACCCCCCAGGGCACGCTCTGCCAATCCAGGATGCGCGGGACGGGGGCGCCGGATTCGATCAGCACCAGTTCGGTCGATCCGCCGCCGATGTCGAAAATCATCGCCGGGCCGGGGCCGTCTTCTAGCAGCACGTGGCAGCCCAGCACGGCAAGCCGCGCCTCTTCCTCCGCCGTGATGATGTCCAGCTGGATGCCGGTTTCGCTGCGAACGCGCTCGATGAATTCCATTCCGTTCGACGCGCGGCGGCAGGCCTCTGTTGCGACCGAACGGGCAAGATGCACATTGCGCTTGCGCAGCTTTTCGGAACAGATGCGCAGGGCGCCCACAGCGCGATCCATTGCTTCCTGGCTCAGCCGCCCGGTCTGCGCCAGGCCTTCGCCCAGCCGCACTACCCGGCTGAAGGCGTCGATCACCACGAAATTGTCGTCAGCGGGCCGTGCGATCAGCAGGCGGCAATTGTTGGTGCCGAGGTCAATGGCAGCATAGGCCTGCCGCGGCTGGCGCCGCCACGCGCTGCCTTGCTGGACGCCCGGGCCGGGCCTGTCGCCGGAATTTTCGCCGGAAGTTTCGCGTCGGGGCTTCCGCTTGCGGGGGCCACCGGGCGGGCGGCCCGCACCTGTCGCGGCCTTGCCCCTGCGTTCATCCGGCGGAGAGAAATCCGCCATAATGCTGCACACTTTCTTATCGTTCTCGCCCGCCATCGGCGGGTACTTGCGTGCAGGCTAGCGAATGCCAGGGGGCGGAGCAAGTTTCGCCCGAAATCGGCGGCTTGACGATTCGGTCGCGCCTGCCTAAGTGCGCCGCTCCGCATTGCCCCGTCGTCTAAAGGTAAGACTACGGACTCTGACTCCGTCAATCGAGGTTCGAATCCTCGCGGGGCATCCAGCTTGATTAGCATTACCCTGCCTTTTCAGCATCTTGGTTTGATGCGCTGGCTACCTTTTTCGAGAGGTTAGCCATCACTTTAGCCATTGCTGCGTCCGCGCGGCTTCCTTGCGAGGCTTCGCCAGCGTAGCGCCGATACTCGCGGACGGTCTTGTGGCCGGTGATGGCCATCCCCTCTTCGTCTGAACAGCCAGCCTCCCGGCAGCGCCGCGCGGCCGACTTGCGGAGGCCATGAGCGGAGCAGTGAGGTAGGCCGGCGGCGATGCAAGCTCGCTTGATCAGATTGTAGAAGCCCTTGGCGGTGAAGGCCGTGCCGGTACGGCTTTCGAGCACCAGCACGTCGCCCAGCGGCCCGGCCTGCAATGCTTCGCTGAGCGGGACGATAATGGGAACGTCAACCGAGTTAGTGGTTTTGCTCTGCTTCAGCCGGATACGGCCCTCTGCGATCGCTGTGCGCGTGAGAAACCTAACGTCGCCGCTGCGCTGGGCGCCATAGAGCAGCAAGGCGAAGGCGAGGCGAGGTTTGGTGCCGAGAGGGTGCGTGTCTTCGAACTGCGTCAGCTCTGCCTCGGTCCAGCGGTGATAACCTTCGCTGTCGGCCTTCGGCGGGCGGGTGTCCTTCACCGGATCAAAGGTGCCGGGGACGAGCTTCTCGCGCCTGGCAATGATGAAGAGCTGCGCCAGCAGCTTTCTCAGCCGGGCCGCCGCGTGGGGCTTATGCCGCATAGCGTTCATCAGTCGGGCGATGCGTTGGGCATCGAGCGCGCGGATCGGATCATCACCGAATGTGGAGCGGAATCGCTCCAACACTCCGCGATAGACCTGCTGGGTCGATGGTCGAAGGTCGCGAAAGGCGTTGTCGCTGTAATAGCGCGCTATGGCATCCGCTACACTGCCCGGCCGAATACGGCCGGCGCCGATTTTAGGCGGCTCGGCGCTGAGACAGTCAGCGTATTCCTGCTCGAACGCCTTTGTGCCGAAGGGTGCCTTGAAATAGTGCGTGGCGTAGCCCTTGCGCCGGAAGCGCCACCGGACCTTGCCGTGGCGATCGCGGAAACTGGTAACGTATTCAGGACGTGACTTCACGAGGCACCATATTCGTCTAGCCGCGCGTCGAGATCATCGGGGGCACCGGCGCCTTGGACTGTCGTCGGAGCGATCTCGAACGAGAGGCCGCCCACGGCATCAACCCGCCCTTTGAACACGACGCCGTGCGCGCGGACGATCTTGGCCATGCGGTCCAAGTCGCTCTTACTGATCAGGGCGGCGCGACCAGCCATGCTTATTCAGCTTGCTCGGAAGCCGGTTCGGTCTTGGGGTTCCAGCCCTCGATTTCGCGCACCTCGTTGGCGGTCAGAACGCCGGCCTCCAACGCGATCTTGTGGGCGTTCCATCGGGTGGTCGGATCCCCACGCAGGAATCCGGACAGATCCAGCTCCAGCTCAAATCCGCTGCCCGTGGAGAAGACGCTGCGCGCAAACTCCGCCTCGATCTTCCGCGCCCAGGGGGCGAGGGTGAACATCGCGAACCAGCGGCCCGCCGTCTCGGAATTGGTAAAGGTGTTGTGGCTGTAGTCCTGCACGAGGGGCGGCGGCACCTGAAAGAGCCGGCAGATTTCTTCCACGCCGAACTTGCGGGACTCCAGCAGCTCCGCATCCTCGGGTGATATCTGCGCGGCAGTCCATTCCATCCCGTGGTCGAGGATCAGCGTCCGGCCGGCGTTCGCCGTGCCAGAATACTTCGCATGGAATTGCGATCTCAGCAGCTCAAGCTGCTCCTGGGTGAGCGGCTGCGCCGATTTGATCACCCCACCCGGGCGGCCGCCATTCTCAAGGAAGTTCCGCGCGAAGCCGTTTGTGGCCTGAACGGCGGAAATCACGTCCGCGGCGCGGCTCAGGCGCGACACGCCCACGCCGTTGCCATCGGTCCTGTCGCGCAGGTGCAGCACCTCTTCCGGCAGCAGCCGGCGCGTGCCACCGCGGCCATCCGCCACGTCGAAAGCGAGCCGCCCGCTGGCCAGCTGCACCACGGTCACCATTCCCCAGGGGATAAATCGGAAGCCCGCCAGCGCCCCGTTGGTGGTGCGCATGATCTCCGCCAGCCCGTTGCCGGAGAGCAAGGCGGATGACAGCATGTGCTCCACGAAATCGGGCCAGGTCATGGCCTCGTTCACCCCCTGCCGGGTGATGCGATAGAGCGGATGCCCCATCGCCTCGATGCGATTTCCGCCCTGCCGGCGGTAAACCAGCGCGGGAATGCTTGCGAGCGATGTGGCGATCACGGTGGAGCAGGCCGCCACGGCAGAGAGGTTTTCCGCAGCGCGGGCAGAGATCGCGCCGCAATAGCCGATATTTGGTGCCAGCGCGCTCCACGAAGGGTCCGCTGCGTCGTTCCGGCGCTCAAAGCCGGCCCAGCTGGCAATGCGATCGATAAGGGTCATGCGCCCAGCTCCGCAAGGATCAGGCGGCGGCGGCGTGGCGAGGGTGTCGCCGGGCGGCTACGCAGCGCCAGAGAGGTGTCAGGGTAGGCCGGCCATGCGGAAACCACGCTGATTTCCTTGAGATCGACCGTTTCGAGGGTCCGGTGATCACCGTCCCAGCTGTCGCCGCCGGGCGGAACCCGGAAGCCAAAGCTCATTCCGCCCAGGTCGCCTCGCTCGGCAAGGGCGAGAATGTCCCGGCCCGCATGGGTATCGGGCAGCTCCAGTACGAAGGCGAGGCCCTTGGCGTCCTCGGCAAGGCGCAAGGTGCCGGAGCGCGTTCGCCCCAGCACCTTGCCATGATCGTGGTCGAAAAGGGCAACCACGTCGCCGCCGATCGCCTTCTGGAACGCGCCGCGGGCAATCGTCTCGATGATCGATCCTATCCGCGCCTCGCTGCCGAAGGTCGCCGCATAGCCTTCCAGGCGGCGGCCCTCGGCACGAACCTCGGTGAAGCTCCGACGCTCCATCACGTTGGCGGCGGCGTTCATCAGGCCGGCCCCGGAACGCCGCTGGCAATCACGAACGATGCCGGGCGGCGAACCCCGAAGTCCACGGTGGCCATCGCCCGGATCAGCACATTGCCCTTGCTGTAAGCCGTCTCGGCGTAGGGATTGACCAGAATGTCCAGCTGCGACCACACGCCCACGAGGAAATCGCGCCAGTCGCCATAGGCGAGGGCATGTTCATCCTCGCCGGTGCCAAGGTTGCTGGGCGCCTGGTTGGTGAAGAAGGTGGGCTCGCCGTGGAACGTCTCCGCGATCGTCACTGCATGGCCATCGCCGTCGCGCACCTTCAGTGCGGTGGCCTTGACACCGTTGGTGGAGAGGAACGCCCGCCGCGCATCCACATTGGCCAGATCGGCAGCGGCGATCATGTCCGCCGTGGTGTTGAACAGATCCGCGTCATACGGCACGCTGGCCACGTCGGGATCGTTCAGCAGCCCGCGCGGCTCCGCGCCCGTGCCACTGCCGTTGATGGCGGCGCGGTCGATCTCCAGCGCGATATTGCGGGAGAGCATCTGCCGGATCAGGCCTTCGGCCGCCGGGCTGGCCTGCATGATCAGCTGGCGCGAAAGTTCGGTGATGGCGCCCACGTGGTGCGGGGTGAGTGTCAGGCTGTCGAAGGATGCATTGCCGGTCGGCAGGGCGGTGTTCTCCGCAACCCATCCCACCGCCGGCGAGCCGGTTTCGCGGGGGATTTCGACATTGCCGGTCAGTCCGGTCAGGACGGTGGCGCCCATCGCCTGCAGCGCCGTTCCGGCCGTCAGCGCCGAAACGAACAAATCGGGCCGAAAATCGGTCGGGATGATCGAACCGCTGGTGGCCGTGGTCTGCGCGGCGCGCTCTTCCAGCGCAAAACATTCCAGCGGGGCGTAGAAGCCCTTGGCAACCCGTCCGGCGCGCTTCGCCAACTCCGCCTGCAGCTCAATCTCGCGGCCAGCGTCGATCGAGGGATCAATCTGGTGCGCGATCATCCGCGCGATGGAGAAGCTGCGCAGCTCCGCCGACAGGCGATCGTCGCCGCCCCCGGAAATCACGGTAGCCTGCTCGCTGCGCTCCGCATCCTGCACCTTGCGCGCGCGGGCAATCTGCTGGTCGAGAGCGCGAACCTCGCCCTCGGCCTTGTCGAACGCGGTCTGGTCGTTGGCCTCGTCGGCCGTTCGCATGGCCGAAACCAGCTCCGCGCGCTGTTCCAGCAGTTCATTCAACTTGGGCATGATGGCGCCTTTCAATCTGGCCGGGGGCCGAAGCCCCCGGCACGGTGAGAGCCGACTGTCTCGCGACGTTGGCAAAGAAAATTGTGCAGCGTTGCCCGGCTGCGAACCCAAAGGAATCGGCCATGAACAGCCGCCCGCCCCAGGGCACCAGGCTTCCCGCTATCGGCCGCGCTGCGCAGCCTCTCCCTTCGGGGCGGGGTTCAGTCATCATCGCCGTGCATGTTGATCTCCACCTTCGTATGATGGTCGATCATTTGCCGCAGCTTGCTCACCCGATAGGTCAGCACCTTGCGAATATCCCTGCCGCTAAGGAGAGCCTCGTCCCAGCTGGAAGGCTCCGGCACGACGGTGCTCGGCACTGCCTCGAAAGAGGGGAAGTAGTGATAAACGAGGGAAATAGTCGGCGCATCCGGATGCTGGCGAGCGCAGCGCATGATCTCGCATGCCATCCTGCCCGCCACCGGCGCGTCCACACCTTCGTCAAGGAACTCCTTGAACAGCCAGAGCCCGATCATGTCATCCGGATCGAAATAGCGCGCGCGGCCCGGAATCGTCTCGGGAGCGCAGGGAAAGTTCCCAGCTGCAACATGCTCGTTGAAGCGATCGCGATCGAGGCCCACCACCCGGCAGGCGATCTTCGTTGCGAGGCGCGTTTTGATTTCTGCCATGCTCTAATCCTCTTGAGTTTTTCCAGAGGTATCAAAAGCTCTGGACAAACGCAAGAGGCTATTCCGCCATCTCGCAAAGCGACACATCGGGATCGGCCACGGGGCAGCCCGGGCCGGCGATCTCGTGCGTCATGAAATCATCCTCGGCGCCGTTGCCGTCCAGCTCGTCGCCGTTGGCTTCCACGTCTCGGTCGCCGTCGACCAAGTCGAGCAGGTCGATCGCGACCGCAATGAAGCCTTCCAGCTGGGCGCGATCGAAACGGCTCAGCACGCTAGTCACCGCCGCAGGCGGAAAAGCCGTGATGGATCGAGGCCACCAGCAAGTGATGTCGTTCATGTCAGTTCCCCCCGAGGCGGCGCATGGCGTTGCTGAGATCGATCCTCTCGCCAACCGTCATGCTGGTGGTGCGGAAGACGGCAAGGGCCTGCTGTGCCGTGCCGCGGCCGATGGCTCGCACTGCGAGGGATTCGGAAACCTTGGCGCGCTGCTCTTCGCTCAGCACGCTGCAAATCGCGGTCAGCAACTCCAGCTCCGGCGTTGCGGTCATGTCCCGCATCACTTCGGCGGTTTTCATCGCCGCGCGCTCATTCGGGAAGAGATATTCGCCGGGCCACGGGCAGGCCTCCCTGAAGGCCTTGCGGGCCGCGCGTGCGGCTGCGTTACAGGGCTGCTGCACCTTGCGGCGTGCAGCAGTGGGCAAACGAACAACGTTCGTGTTAAGGGCGGCCTCAGCCATGATCGTCTCCTACGGACGGTTGATGGTTAGAGCTGGGCGGTCGTTGGTAGCTTCCGCCCGGCTCGCTTTTCTGATAACGCTAATTCCGCCATGGCGTCAATTAAAGATAACAAAAAATCGCGCGGCCGTCCGGTCACCACCGGCACGGGCACGATGATCGGTGTTAGGCTCCAAGATGAGCAGCTCCGGCGCCTCGACAGCTGGATCGAGGAGGCGGGGGGACACCTGTCCCGCCCAGAGGCTATTCGCCGCTTGCTGGAGCATGCGTGGGGACGCACTGCTGCGGCAAAGGGCATCGGCCCGCTGTCGGGACGCTTGGGACCACTCCCCGGCGACGACTAAAGCCACACGATTCCCTGCCCGCGATAGGTCTTCGTGCCTTCCTGGCGGCTCGCCAGCCCACATGCCATGATCGTCGCCACCATCGGATCGATCCGGTCGATCGAGCGGTTCTTGCTGGGCTTGCGCAGGCCGGCCGGATCGGTTTCATAAACGAGGTTCCCGGCCGACCAGCGCAACACCGGATGCATGGCATGGCGCAGCTTGCCCTCCAGCATGGCGATTTCGAACGCGTCTACCGCCGGCCCCATGTCACGATAGCCCTGGCCCCAGTCTACCAGCGGCAGATCGATACCCTCGCTGCTCAGGATGGCCTTGAGGTCCGCCATGCCCCACCGGTCGAACGCAACTCCGCGCAGATCGTAGCATGCCCGCACCTCGGCCAGCCTGGCGGCGATAAATCGCTTGTCGATCGCGCGGCCTGGCGTGGCCTCGATGTGCCCCTGCTTTGACCAGACGCGATAGGGCACGCGATCGGTTTCCTCGCGATCGGCAAGGTTCTCCTTGGGGCACCATGCGTGCAGCACCAACGCGCCGCCATCCTCGGGAAAATACAGCGCCAGCGCGGAAAGGTCGCGCGTGCTGGACAGGTCGAGGCCAGCATAGCAGGGCCGGCCGGCCAGCGCCGCGAGGTCGAATGCGCCGCCGCATAGCTCCCACTCGGCGGGGTTGATCGCCTTCGGCTCGGCATCGACGCGCTGGTTGCAGTAGAGGTTCCGGAACGCCGGCTCGAACGTCGGCATCCGCGAGGCGCGCTTGGCCTCCTGCGCCAGCTCTTCAGCCGATCGGAACTTGCCCAGGGCCGGGTTGGCGAGCGGCCAGTTCTTCGGATCGAACGGGTCGGCATCCTCCGGCACGGCGTAAACCCGGCCGTGGAAGCTCGGATCCTCGATCTCCCCCGAATCAATCCGCGCCGCATAGTCGACAAGTTCGCTCATGATGTTCTCGGCGCGCGGGCTCTGCGTGCCGATCACCAGCATCAGCGGTTCGGCCCGCTTGCCCATCGATGTGGCCAGCACGTCATACAGCTCGCGCTTACCCCATTGCGCCAGCTCGTCGCAGACGATGAAGCTGGAGGCGAGGCCGTGCACGCTCTTGCCGTCGCTTGCGAGCGCGCGGTAGATCGATCCGGTCTGCGGATCGGTGATCTCCTTGGTGAAGGCCTTGATGTTCACGCGGGCGGCCATCCACGGGGTGGCCATGATCGTCGCCTCCATCTCGGCAAAGATCAGCGCCGCCTGCTCTTTCACCGCCGCGGCCGAGTAGCATTCACCGCGCCGCTCGGCCTCGGGGCCGATCAGGTGGCAGAGCGAGAGGCCGGCGCAGAGCACCGTCTTGCCGTTGCCGCGCGCCACGCTCAGCAGCCCGCGCCTGACCTGGCGCCGCCCGTCCTGCCGGTCGCCGTAGATGGCCTGCAGCCATTCGCGCTGGAAGGGCTCCAGGCGCACTTTCTCGCCCTCGCCAAAGCCCTTGGTGACCGGCAGGTCTTCGAGAAAAGCGATCACCCTTTCGGCGCGCGTCAGCCCCTCGGCTTCCCAAGGGTGCGGCGCCGGTGCTGCCGGTGCCGGATTGAACAGATCCTGCGCCGCCTGCCGTGCCCCCGCACCTGCCGCGATTTGCCGTGCCGCTCCTGGCCCTCGCTTGCCCATAAATCGCCTTTCTCGATAAGTAACTATTGTCGATTTCGCTCATAAATCGAAGAAATCGATCACTAGAACGGCTGAACCTAACTAACTCTCTCCTCCTAGGGGCGGGTGGTACGGAAGCCGCAGCTGTGAGAGATTTTTCCATCGGATTTATCGATTAATGTCGATGCCCGCTCTTGCCGAATAATCGCCTTGCTCGATTATTTGCAGCCCACGGATGATGTGGATCAAGTGGCGATCCATCGGGATTACAGCCCTTGCGAGGCTTCCGAGTGCGGACAGCACCAGCCTCCGGCCCGCGCGCCGTCTTGGCGCTGTGGCAGGAGGGGCAGAGGCTGGCGAGCTGGTCGACGGACGGGAACGGGTCGCCGCCTTGCGAGATGGCGTGGCGATGATCGACATGGCTCGCTTCGACGAAGCGGTCGATCCCAAGGCACTCCTCGCAGAACGGCTCCAGCTGGAGCTTGAGGCGGCGCAGCTTCTGCCAGACGGTGGTGTTGTACGGCCACTTAGCCATCGATCTCACCCGCAATGCGGCGCAGGTCGCGTTCGATCTCGCTGCGCTCCTCGAAGAAGGTTTCCGGGTCCCTCCAGTTGGGAGAGAGGCGCCCGATCCGCCGCGAGAGGTGGCGGAGGCGCTCGACCGTTCGGGATTGGTCAGCATGCATGCGATCAGTTCCAGTCCAGTTCGTCGGGATCGAAGGGGGGCGAGCCCTCCCAAGGGGGCTCGCCCCCCCTATACGTAGTATAGGGGGAGGTTGGCGGACGGGGGTTGGCGGACGGTTTTCCGCCATTTTTGACAGGGGTTGGCGGATGGTTGGCGGAAGGGTTGGCGGAGGGGTTGGCGGACGGTTTTCCGCCATTTTTGGCAGAATCCGCCAAAGGGTTGGCGGGGGTTGGCGGATCGCTTTCGGGACGCGCAATGCCCACCTTCCAGTGGTAGTTTTCGCCCTTCCATAGTCGCTGCTCGAACGCGATTGCGCCAAGGTGGACGAGGCGGTTCATCGCCCCCTTGAAGGCTTCTGGCGAATAGCCGCGGCCCTCTGTCATTTCCGAGAAAATCTTCGGAGCATAGTTGACGCCGGGTACGTGTGAGACTGCTCGCTTCTGACGGATTGCCGCATCAAGGCAGCGCAGGAAGGCCTCGTTTGCGGCCGTGTGCGCGCTCACCTGGCGGACTTCATCGGCCACCGATGGCGGTAGATCCCCGTCGCAGATGAACGCCCCCTCGAACCACCGGACGTCGATCGCGCAGCCCTTGCGTGCGTAGTTCGCTTTCGGCAATGACAGCTGGCGGAGATCAGGGTCATCCTGCGCTTCCTCGCTTTTTGGAGTGTCGAAGAGGAGCCTCGCGCGGAAGGCATTCTCCCACGCAGTGGAGCCTGAATAGGCGTCACTCTGCTTGTCTGCTTTCCCGACACCCTGCTTGTTCGGGTGCCCGATCAGCAAAACGCTTCCGTCGATCTCGCTGGCCAGCCCGTTGAGCCGATTGGCGAAGGCCGTCACTTGGGCGCGGTCGATCTCGCTGCCGGCGAACACGTGTGAGACGTTATCCAGCACGATGAACTGCGCGCCGGTCTCTCGCGCTGTGTTCTTGAGCAGCTGCCACGCGGGAAGCTCGCGCATCCCGTCCTCGCGCGTGAAGTCCACCATCTCGTTATCGGATCGGCCGAACAGTGAGATTGGGAAGAACCTCATATGCAGATCGGCCTCGGAAATCTTAAGCGCACGGCAGATGGCGCGCTGGCGCCTCTGCAACTCGTCGCTGTCATCCTCCGCTGTCAGATAGATCGCGGGCGCCTGGCGTGTGGGGATGCCAAGGAACGGGAGCCCCATAGCGATGCATGTTGCCAGCTGCTGGCCGAGAAGTGATTTGCCCGCACCGCCGGCGCCGGTAATGTAGGCTGCGCGGCGGTGGGGGAGCCAGCCTTCCAGCACCCACTGGCGTGTGGGTGGCTCCACGTCCGCCCATGTGGCCGGATCGATCAGATCGAAGGTCTGGTCCTCAGGCAATATCATCTCGATGGCACCGCCTTCGGTCGGGATGTGAAGGAGACCGGACGGCGTCCGCTCGCCCCTCGCGAAGATGTTGCGAGTGGCCATCAGAGGTTAGCCAACGGGGATTGGTGAGCCGCAGAGTTGCGTTGGTGCACGAAAGCGGTTAGCCAGCGCACCGTTTTGCAATGCAACGCTTGTCTTAGTCCTCGCGGGGCATCCAGCTTCCCGGCCACCTTCGCTTTCGCGCCGTGCCGCAAGCTCCTATCTGCGGCAAGAACGGCCATGTGGAGAGATGTGTGAGCGACAGTGAGGATGTGGAACGCGCCGAGCGTGCGGAGCGGGCAGACCGCGATCTGGGCGACCGGGCTTTCTACCGCGCCGAGCAGGAGGCGAACTTCGCCGAGGCTGCCCCGCAGCAGACGCCGCAGACGCAGCACCCCGCCTACCGTCTGGCCTTCCGTGACACCGATTTCCTGCTGCGCGACGAATTGCGCCCGGTCCGCTTCCAGCTGGAACTGCTGAAGCCGGAAATGCTGCTGGACGAAGCGCGCGTGGGCTCCACGCTGGTGATGTATGGCTCCGCCCGCATACCGCCGCCGGAGGCCGTGGAAACGGCGCTGGAAGGCGCGAAGGATCTGCCGGTCGAGGAACGGCTGGTGGTGGAGCGGCTGGCCGAGAAGGCGAAATACTATGCGGAGGCCTACAAGCTTGCCCGGCTGGTGAGCGAAAAGTCCATCATCGAGGATGGGCGGCGGCAGTTCGTCGTCTGCTCGGGCGGCGGGCCCTCGATCATGGAAGCCGCCAACAAGGGCGCGTCGGATGCCGGCGCCGAATCCATCGGGCTAAACATCGTGCTGCCGCACGAGCAGGCGCCGAACCCCTATGTGACGCCCTATCTCTCGTTCCAGTTCCACTATTTCGCGCTGCGCAAGATGCACTTCCTGATGCGCGCGCGGGCGGTGGCGGTGTTCCCCGGCGGCTTCGGCACGTTCGACGAGATGTTCGAGCTGCTGACGCTGATCCAGACCGGCAAGATGAAGCCGATCCCCGTGCTGCTGTTCGGCAAGGAATTCTGGACCCGGGTGATCGACTTCGGCGCGCTGGCCCGTGAAGGCACGATCTCACAGGCCGATCTCGATCTCATCACCTGGTGCGAGACGGCGGACGAGGCGTGGGATCACATCACGCGGTTCTACGAACTGCACGGCCCGCGCCTGCCGGAGTTCTAACGGACCCCCTGATGCCCCATGGGGCCATGCCCGGCGCCGAAGCCGGGCGCGGCCTTGATCGCCTTGAAGACGAATTGCCGCGCCAGCCGCACCGAATGTTCCACGCTCTGCCCATGGCCCAGCAGGGTCGCGATCGCGGATGACAGCGTGCAGCCTGTGCCATGCGTGTGGCGGGTCTCGATCCGCGCATGGTCGAAGGCGACGGCGGAGCCATCGGGCTTGACCAGCAGGTCGGTCACCCGCTCCCCTTCGGCATGTCCGCCCTTGGCGAGGACATGGCAGCCATGTTGCGCACAGAGCGCTGCGGCCGCTTCGTAGATCGCGTCGCCATCCTTGCAGGCTCGCTCCGTCAAAGCTTCGAGCTCGGGCAGGTTCGGTGTTACCAGCGTGGCGATGTCCATCAGCCGGCGGAAAGCCGCGATCGTCTCCCCGTCAGCCAGCACGGCGCCGCTGGTGGCGATCATGACCGGATCGAAGACGATCGGCACTTGCAGGTTGCCGATGGCATCGGCCGCGCCATGGGCGATGGCGGCGGAGCCGAGCATGCCGATCTTCACCGCGTCCACGCCGATGTCCGACAGGCAGCTGTCGATCTGCGCCGCGACAAATTCCGCCGGCAGCACTTCCACCGCCTGCACGCCGGTGGTGTTCTGCGCGGTGACGGCCGTGATGGCGGTCATCGCATAGCCGCCGAGCATCGTGACGGTCTTGATGTCCGCCTGGATGCCCGCACCGCCCGAGCTGTCGGAGCCGGCAATCGCCAGGATGCGGGGTGGGGCGTTCATGCCGGCTTGTGGCGCCGCAGGGTGGAAGCCGGGTAGGAATCGAGCCATCGCCGGGGGCGGGTGGGACGATCGACCAGTTCGCCGCCGCAGTTCGGGCAGCGATCATCCAGCGCCTCGGCGCATTCGGCGCAGAAGGTGCACTCCAGGCTGCAAATGAAGGCGCCGGGCGCGGACGCCGGCAGATCGGCTCCGCAGCGTTCGCAATCGGGGCGCATCTCCAGGCTCATGCTGCGGCTGCCTGCACTGCGCTGCAGATATCGTTCACCACGCGCTCCACTTCGCCGGCTTCGTCGCCTTCCGCCATGACGCGGATCTTGGGCTCGGTGCCGGATTTGCGGATCACCAGCCGCCCGCGCCCAGCCAGCGCTGCCTCGCCTTCGGCAATCGCCGCCTTCACCGTGGCATGCTCCAACGGATTGCCGCCGGCATAGGTCACGTTCTTGAGCAGCTGCGGCACCGGATCGAACAGATGCAGCAATTCGCTGGCGCGCTTGCGCGAACGGACCAGCGAGGCGAGCACCTGCAGTGCGGCGATGCAGCCATCGCCGGTGGTTGCGTGGTCGAGCAGGATCATGTGGCCCGATTGCTCCCCGCCGACATTGTATCCGCCCCGGCGCATCTCCTCCAGCACGTGGCGGTCGCCCACCTTCGTACGCACGAGGTTCAGACCGCGGGCGTTCAGCATCCGCTCCAGCCCGAGATTGGACATGATCGTGGCCACCACCCCGCCGCCGCGCAAAGTGCCGGCTTCGGCCAGGCGCGTGCCGATCAGTGCCATGATCTGGTCGCCATCCACGGCGTTGCCCTTCTCGTCGATCACGATCAGCCGGTCGGCATCGCCATCCAGCGCAATGCCGATGTCGGCTCCCTCGGCCACCACACGCGCCTTGATCGCGGCGAGATCGGTCGAGCCGACGCCGTCGTTGATGTTGAGGCCATCGGGTTCCACGCCCATGGCGATCACTTCGGCGCCCAGTTCCCAGATGGCGGTGGGGGCGACCGTGTAGGCGGCACCATTTGCGCAATCGACCACGATCTTCAGCCCGTCCAGCCGGATGTTGGAGGGGAGGGACTGCTTGATCGCGTGGATGTAGCGCCCGCGCGAATCCTCGATCCGCCGTGCCCGGCCGATGGCCTCGCCCTGCGCCAGCGGCTGTTCTTCCCGCATCGCGCGCTCGATCGCTTCCTCATCCGCGTCGGACAGCTTGAAGCCGTCCGGCCCGAACAGCTTGATGCCGTTGTCCGCGAAAGGGTTGTGACTGGCGGAGATCATCACGCCGAGGTCCGCGCGCATTTCCCGCGCCAGCAGGGCGACTGCCGGGGTGGGGAGGGGGCCGGTCATGATCACATCCATGCCGACGCTGGTGAAGCCGGCGACCAGCGCGGTCTCCATCATATAGCCGGAAAGGCGCGTGTCCTTGCCGATCACCACGCGGTGCTTGTGCGTGCCGCGCAGGAAATGGCAGCCCGCTGCCTGACCCACCTTCATGGCCGTGGCGGCGGTGAGCACGCCGGCATTGGCGCGGCCGCGGATCCCATCGGTGCCGAAAAAGCTGCGTCCCATTCTACCCCCGGTACTCTCCATGCCGTTCGGCTGGTTGCCATGGCGTGTTGCGCCGCTAATGTCACCACCACAGGGGACTTCATGGCCAGAGCCGGCGATAGCAACGCATTGCAGCAGATTGAGCTTCCGGCCGGCCGGACTCTCGCCGCCTTGGTGGTGGGCCTGGCGCTCGGCTGGGCGCTTGCCGGAGGCAATGCGAGCGAATCTGTGCTGGCGGTGAGCGGGCCCGTCGGGAGGGTCTGGCTGAGTGCCTTGCAGATGACGATCATCCCGCTGGTGGCCGCGCTGCTGGTGACCGGCATTGCGCGGATGGTGGCGACGGCGCGGGCGGGCACGATGGCCCGGCGCACGCTGATGGCGATTGTCGCCGTGCTCGCCGCCGGGTCGGTCCTCGCCGGCGTGCTCACCCCGCTGCTGCTGGAGGTCTTTCCCATTCCCGGCGTCTCGGCCGCTGCGCTGGCGGTTACGGGCGGCCCGCCGCAGGAGGTGCCGGGCATCGGCGCCTTTCTGGAATCGCTGGTCGCACCGAATGTCTTCGCCGCCGCGGCCGAAACGGCCATGCTCCCGCTGATCGTGTTCTTCGTCGCCCTCGCGGTGGCGATCACGCGATTGGAGGAGGGGCAGCGGGAAACGCTGCTCCGCCTGTTCGCGGGGCTGGGCAATGCCATGCTGATCGTGATCGGCTGGGTGCTGTGGCTTGCCCCGGCCGGTGTGTTTGCGCTGGCGATCGGGGTGGGGCTACGCAGCGGCGGGGGCGCTTTCGCCGCACTGGGGCATTACATCCTGCTGGTTTCCACCACCGGGCTGCTGATCCTCCTCGCGGCGTATGGGCTGGCGCTGCTGGCGGCGCGGCAGTCGCTGCCGGCCTTCGCCCGCGCCGTGATGCCGGCGCAGGCCGTGGCGCTGTCCACCCAAAGCTCGCTGGCGAGCCTGCCGGCCATGCTCGGCTCCTGCCGGCAGCTGGGGGTTCGCGAGGCGACGGCCGACTTCGTCCTGCCGCTGGCGGTGGCGATCTTCCGCGCAACCAGCCCGGCGATGAACCTCGCGGTGGCGATCTATGTCGCGCGGCTCACCGGCGTCGTCCTGACGCCGACGGTGATCGCCACCGGCGTGGCCGTGGCGCTGGTCACCACGGTGGGTTCGGTCAGCCTTCCCGGCGCCGTCAGCTTCGTCACCTCGATCGGGCCGATCGCCCTGGCGATGGGCGTGCCGGTGGAGCCGCTGGCGCTGCTGGTGGCGGTGGAAATGCTGCCCGATATCGTTCGCACCGTGGGCAATGTGACGATGGACGTCGCCGTTACCGCCTGGATCGATCGCGGCCACCCGGCGCCCGGCGAACCGGCAACGGACCATAGTCCGAACGGTTGAGAATTGCTCGCAACTGCAACGCGTGACTGTCCCGCGCATTGTGTGCATGAACCCCCCAGCGATTCTGAAACAGGAAGGACGTTCCCATGGCTTTCGAACTGATGCCCCTGCCCTATGACAGCGAGGCACTGGCTCCCGCGATTTCCGCCGAAACGCTGAGCTTCCACCACGGCAAGCATCACAAGACCTATATCGACAAGACCAATGCCGCCGTCGAAGGCACCGACCTCGCCGGCAAGCCGCTGGAAGACGTGATCGCCTCCGCGCGCGGCAGCAACCAGGGCCTGTTCAACAACTCCGCGCAGAGCTGGAACCACGGCTTCTACTGGCATTCCCTCTCGCCCGACGCCGTGGTGCCGACGGATGAGCTCGCCAGCATGATCGACGCGGCGTTCGGCAGCTTTGACGAACTGAAGACCAAGCTGGCCGATCGCGGCGCAGGCCACTTCGCCAGCGGCTGGGTGTGGCTGGCCGAGAAGGACGGCAAGCTTTCCATCGAGGAAACGCATGATGGCGACACGCTGGCGGATAGCGGCTTCAACCCGCTGCTGACGATCGACGTGTGGGAACACGCCTATTACCTCGATCACCAGAACGCCCGCCCCAACTATCTGAAGGCTGTCATCGACGGCCATCTGAACTGGAGCTTCGCGGCCGAGAACCTCTCGCGCGGGACGGCGTGGAAATATCCGGGCTGATCCGCAGCCCCAGGTAGCAAAAGGGCTCGCTCCGCAGCGGCGGAGCGGGCCTTTTTTATAGCTGGCCCGCCTCGATGGCGTCTTCCCGCCGCTCCGGCCGGATATAGATCGAGGAAAGCTCGGGAATTTCGGCCTTCAGCTCGGCCTCCAGTTCCTCGATCAGCCGCTCCCCATCACCCATCGTCAGCCCGTCGTCGAGATCGGCGCTGATGGCCACGAAGATGCTGCGCGGTGCGGAATGGATCGTGCGCACATGATTGACGTGGGTCACCCACGGCTGCGCAGCGACCCTTTCCCGGACCTTGCGGATCGTGCGCGGATCGGCCCGCTCGCCAATCAGCAGGCCTTTCGCCTCGCGGGCCAGCAGCACCGCCACCATGGCCAAGATGCCCCCGATCACCATGGAGGCGACACCGTCCAGTCGCGGCGCGTCGAAATGATGGCTCGCCCACACGCCGATGGCCGCCACGACCAGTCCGGCAAGCGCCGCCGAATCTTCGAACACCACCACGAAAACGGAAGGATCCTTGGATTCGCGGATCGCTGCCCACCAACCGTCATTCCCCTTGCTGCTGGCGAATTCGCGCACCGCGATCATCCACGATCCTCCTTCGAGCAGCATGGCCACGCCCAGCACGACATAGTTGACCGTCGGGTCTCGCAGCTCTTCCGGCTCGATATAATGGATATAGCCTTCGTAGAAGGAGAGGCCGGCGCCCACGGCAAATATCAGGATCGCCACCACGAAGGCCCAGAAATACAGCTCCCGCCCATAGCCGAAGGGATGCCGCGCATCGGGCTGTTTGCCCGAACGATGCTCCCCATAAAGCATCAGCACCTGGTTGAGGCTGTCGACGACCGAGTGGAATCCTTCGGACAGCATGGAGGAGGAGCCCGTGATGCTCGCCGCCACGAACTTGGCGATCGCGATGCCCAGATTCGCGGTCAGCGCGCCGAACAGCACGAGATTGCTCTTGATATAGCGGATCGTGCTCATGCCTCACTCACTCGGTTGGTCGCTCACCCGATTACTGGCTCTCTCCCCCCTCCAAAGGGTCGATGGGGAACAGCGGTTCCCCGAATATGAAGCCGATGAAATTGGGCCGGCCCAGATGATCCACCAGCGCCGTCAGCGTCAGCAGGATGGGCACGGACAGCAAGGCGCCCGTGACGCCCCAGATCCAACTGAAATAGCTGAGGGCGAACAGGATCAGCACCGGATTCATGGTGAAGCGCGCGCCGAGGATCGCGGGGGTGACGATGTTCGATTCCACCGTATGCAGGCCGAAATAGGCGGCGGCGGGGATCATGCCCACCAGCGGTGCGTCTGCCGTGCCCAGACCGAACAGCGCCAGCAGCCCCAGCATGGTGAGTGGGCCGAGATAGGGCAGGAAATTCAGCAGGGCTGCCAGGCCTCCCCACATGATCGGCGCGCCGAGCCCCAGCGCCCAGGCGCCGAAGGACACGATCACGCCGACGCACAAATTGATGAGGCCGACGGTGAGGATATAGGCAGCCACCCGATCCTGCACTGCGCGGATCACCCGCGCCGCCTTCACGCTGGCGCCGAAATCCTGCCGGTCCAGCAGCAGGCGGCGGCGCAGCCGCACGCGGGCCTCGATCATGAAGAAGGCCATCAGGAAGGTCAGCAGCACTTCCAGCAGTACACTGGGGGTGGCGAGCGCGAGCTGTTCGAACACGGTCGGGCCGGCGAGTACGACCTCCGGGCTCGCCCTGCCGCCCATAAGCCGCGTAACCTGCTCGTTCAGCCGCGAAATCCACGCCACGCTGCCCTGGAAATGGCTGAAATGCTGCCCGATCCGCTCGATCATCGCGGGCACGTCGTCCAGCATGGTCACCGCGGGGCGCAGCACCGCGGTAAGCGCCAGCGAGAGGACGCCGATGAACACGATCAGCGCGGCGAAGGAGGCGAGGAAGTTGGGCAGGCCCAGCAGCGCCAGCCGGTCCGCCAGCGGGGAAAGCACGACGGTGAGGATGATCGCCGCCACGATCGGCAGGAACACCACCGAACCGATGGACAGCACGAAGGGCAGGGCCAGGAACAGGCCGATGGAAAGCAGCAGCACCAGTGCGGAAATGAGGCGAAGCTCCGCCCGGGCGAAGGTGATCGCCCGGCGCGGACGCGGGTTGGAGGGCGCCGGCCCGGTGGTACCCGGTTCGGCCGCCGACGTTCCGGCGCCGGCAGGGTCTTCGATGTCAAACTGCGGACTCATGGCGCGCCTGGGCTCCCGCGCAAATGCGGCGTGCCGTCCATGCCGTTTTGCGCGGGCGCGATCAAGCGCGGCTCACTGCGTGGGGGTGGTTTGCCCCCGGCCGGCGGCCACTTCGTCCAGCTCTTCCAGAATGGCGCGATGGGCCGCCGGATCCGCGCGCGAGCGATCGGGGATCGAGCCTTCGTCCATCATGCTGGTCAGCGCGGCGCGCGCGCGGCCCACCCGGCTCTTAATCGTGCCCACGGCGCAGCCGCAGATTTCTGCAGCCTCTTCGTAGGAGAAACCGCCGGCGCCCACCAGCAGCAGCGCCTCGCGCCGCTCGGGCGGCAGGGTCAGCAGCGCACGGTGCATGTCGGAGAGGTGGAGCGGCTCTTCCTGCTCGGCAGGCGCTGTCAGGATGCGTTCGGCCACCGTCTCGTCATACTCGCCGCGGAAACGATTGCGGCGCATGTCGGTCAGATAGGCGTTGCGCAGGATCACGAAGGTCCAGGCCCGCATGCTGGTGCCCGGCTCGAACCGGTCCTGCGCTGCCCACGCCTTCAGCAGCGCTTCCTGCACCAGATCGTCGGCCATGTCCGGCCGGCCGCAGAGTCCGCGCGCAAAAGCACGCAGATGGGGCACGACTTCGGTCAGTTCTCTCTTGAAAGCGGCCTTGTCGGCCGCGCTACGTTCAGGGGACGAAACGGGAATCTTTGCGTTCGCACTCATTTGCCGTCGTCATCCAGCTTCGCCAGCAAATCCTTGAAGCTATCCGGCAGTGGTTCGTCCACCACCGAATTGTACAATTGCTTCAAGCCTTTGGCCCATTGGGGCTGGGGGGCGGCCGTAGTGGCACCCTGTGTTTGCACGTTCTGTTTCTCCGCCGCCTTTTGCGGCTCCGTCATTTCATCTTTGGTCATGCGCGATGCGACTGCCCGCTCCCGATTTACCGCCCGCTCTGCCTCACCATGAAACAGATGTTGCACGCGCACATCCACAATGCGCATTGGTAACGCAAGGTTGGAACGAAACCGCCCGCATCAGGTTCCCCGATTAACGGCCGACACAATGGTTTACGCGCGGTCTGATCGCACCTAGCAGCGGCGCGGCATAATAGGGCGCAGTGGGGTGCGGCCGGCAAGGGAGTTGTTTTGGCGCAGGTGACGGCCAATAGAAGCAGGACCAAACGCTGGCTGGTGCGCTATCCGCGCGCCCTGCCGGTGGCGATTTTCCTCCTGATCGCCGCGGTCACCGTGCTCAGCGTCTTCGCGATCGAGCGGGGGGAGCAGCAGCGCCAGTCGGCCCAGATGCGCAGCCGCGCCATGGCGATCTCCTCCGCGCTCGAACGGCGGGCCAATTCCTCCAGCGCCTATCTGCGCGCGGGCGCCGCCCTGCTCGCCACGCTGGACGAGGTGAGCGTGTCGCGCTTCCGCCGCTTCGTCAGCGAGTTGCGGCTGGATGCGGATTATCGCGGGACGGAAGGGATCGGCTGGGCCGATGTGGTCTATCCGGACGAGGTAGCTGCCTTCGATGCGCAGATGCTGGAAGAGGCGCCGGGGCGGGCGCAACTCCACCCGCGGCCGAACGGGAGCCAGCCCTATTCCGTCGCCGTCACCTTCCTCCAGCCCGATACGGAACGGAACCGCCGTGCGCTGGGCTTCGACATGTTCTCCGAACCGGTGCGCCGCGCCGCGATGGTGGAGGCGGAGCGCACGGGCCGCCCCACCGCCAGCGGCAAGGTGGTGCTACAGCAGGAAGGCGCGGGAGAGGCGCCCGGCTTCCTGATCTACATGCCGGTGTTCGAGCCCGCGCCCTCCGGCCGGCGTTTGCGCGGCTTCATCTACAGCCCCTTCAACGCGCGCGATTTCCTGGAAGCCGCGCTGGAGCTTGAGGATGGCGGCGATTACGGCCTCCGTCTTTACGCAGGCGATCCCGGGCCCCGGACGCTGCTCGCCGCGATCGACGGGGTCGACGGCGGGGACACGCGCATCTTCCAGCGGGTGTCGGTGGCCAACAGCCCCTGGGTGCTCGAACTCAGCGCGACGCGGGGGCTCGATCTGTCAGGGCTGTCCGTGGTGACGCTGATCTTCGGCCTGCTGGTCGGCAGCCTGCTGATGCTGCTGGTGCGCATGCTCACGCAGCAGGCGCTGGAGGACGAGGCGGCGCTGCGCTGGTTCGAGGAGCAGGCCTCCATCCGCAATTCGCTGACCCGCGAGCTGAACCACCGGGTCAAGAACACGCTGGCCAATGTGCTGTCGATCATCGCGCTCACCCGCCGCCGTTCCGGCAGCCTGGATGAATTCGCCGATGCGCTGGACGGGCGCATCCGCGCGCTGTCCGCCACGCATGACCTGCTGACCAAGTCCGACTGGGGCATCACGCCGATCCGTGCCGTGGTGGAGGCGGAGCTGAAGCCCTATGCCCATCCGGAAGACCATCAGGTGGATTTGCAGGGGCCGGACGTGGCGCTAGCGCCCAATGATGCGCTGTCGCTGGGCCTCGCGATGCACGAACTGGCGACCAATGCGGCCAAATATGGCGCCCTCAGCCGCTCCGGCGGGCGCGTGTCGGTGCGGTGGAACCCGCTGACCGATGTGCTCGTGCGGATCGAATGGCAGGAAAGCGGCGGCCCGCCCGTGCCGCAGCAGCGCGGCCGCGGGTTCGGCACCGACCTGATCGAGCGGATCGTGGCGCACGAGCTGAACAGCCCGGTGGACCTTCGGTTCGAGCCCGACGGGGTGCGCTGCGTGCTGACCATTCCCGTGCGCCGCCCCACCGAATTCTCCATGCGCGCGGCGGGCAAGGTCAGCCTGACAAGCGAAGCCGGCACCCCGTCCACCTGATCCGCCGCTGGACGGGTTATATTCTTCCATATACGGCAGTTGACATGATCCGCCGCGTCCCCCTTTCGCTGCGCTGGCTGCTGGCCGCGCTTCTCCTCCCGCTGTTGACGGCTTGTGGGGGCGCAGAGGGGACGGAGAGTGGCGCACCTGTGGTGCTGGCAGCAGCGAGCATGCAGGAGGCGCTCACGGACGCCGCCGGCGCATGGACCGCAGCCGGCCATCCGGCGCCGCAGCTGTCCTTCGCTGCCTCCTCCGCGCTTGCCCGCCAGATCGAAGGCGGCGCGCCGGCGGACATCTACCTGCCCGCGGACGAGGAATGGATGGACCGGCTGGAAGGGCTCGGCCTGTTGCGGCAGGGCAGCCGCGCCGATCTGCTGAGCAACAGCCTGGTGCTGATCGCCCCCGCTTCCTCCCCCCCGCGCAGCTGGGACGGAACGCGCGCCGGCCTGCTCGCGCTGCTGGACGACGGGCGGATCGCGCTGGCGGAGCCCGATGTGGTGCCCGCCGGGCGCTATGCCCAGGCGGCCCTGCAAAGCATCGGCGCGTGGGATGCGCTGTCCCGCCGGGTGGCCGTGGCGGAGAATGTCCGTGCCGCGCTGGCACTGGTGGAGCGGGGGGAAGTGCCGCTGGGCGTCGTCTATGCCACCGATGCCACGGCCTCGGCCAAGGTGCGCGTGCTGGCATCCTTCCCGGCAAGCAGCCATCCGCCGATCCGCTATCCCGTCGCGCTGCTGGCGGCTTCCAGCAATGCGCAGGCGCCCGATCTGCTCGCCTTCCTCCGTTCGGATCAGGCGCGGGCGATCTTCGCCGCGCACGGCTTCGGCGGGCCGCAGGGGTGATCCTGGGCCTCTCCGCGCAGGAATGGTCGATCATCGGCCTGTCCTTGCGGGTAAGCCTGGTGGCGGTGGGCTGCACCCTGCCGATCGCCTATGGCCTCGCCTGGCTGCTCGCGCGGCGGCGCTTCCCCGGCCGCGTGCTGCTGGATGCGCTGGTGCACCTGCCGCTGGTGGTGCCGCCGGTGGTCACGGGCTGGCTGCTGCTGATCCTCTTCGGGCGGGCCGGCCCCGTGGGCGGCTGGCTCTATGATCAGTTCGGCGTGACGCTGGTGTTCCGCTGGACCGGGGCGGCGCTGGCCGCAGCGGTGATGGCCCTGCCGCTGATGGTGCGCGCCATGCGCCTGTCGATCGAATCGGTGGATCGGCGGCTAGTGGAGGCGGCGCGCACGCTGGGCGCCTCCCCCTGGCGTGCCTTCCTCGGCATCACCCTGCCGCTCTCCGCCCCCGGCGTCGCCGCGGGGCTGGTGCTGGGCTTCGCCCGCTCGCTAGGCGAATTCGGCGCCACCATCACCTTCGCTTCCAACATCGCGGGGGAGACGCGCACCCTGCCGCTGGCGATCTACACCGGGCTGCAATTGCCGGGGGCGGAGGCGCAGGTGGCGCGGCTGGCGCTGATCTCCGTCGCCCTGTCCATCGCTGCGTTGCTGCTTTCGGAAATGCTCGTGCGCCGATCCGCCGGGGGCCGCGCACATGTTCTTTGAAGTGGCACTGCGCCGGCGCGTGGGGGAGCGCGACATCGCGCTGGATTTCACCTCCGACGCGGTGCTGACGGCGCTCACCGGCCTATCGGGCGCGGGCAAGACCAGCGTGCTCAACTGCATCGCCGGGCTTGCGCGGCCGGACGCGGGCCGCATCGCGGTGCAGGGGGCGGTGCTGTTCGACAGCGCGGCGGGCGTGGACCTGCCGCCGGAACGACGCCGCGCCGGCTATGTGTTCCAGGATGCCCGGCTGTTCCCGCATCTGCGGGTGCAGGCGAACCTCGCCTATGGCGAGAAGCTCGCTCCGCCGGATGACCGCTGGATCACGCAGGGCGAGGTGGTCGATTTCCTCGGCATCGCCCATCTGCTCACCCGCTATCCGGCCAATCTGTCCGGGGGTGAGACGCGGCGCGTGGCGATCGGCCGCGCGCTGCTCGCCGCCCCGCGCTTCCTGCTGCTGGACGAGCCGCTCAGCTCGCTCGATCCCGCACGCGGGGAGGATTTGCTGCGCCTGATCGAGCGCATTCGCGATGAACTGGCAATTCCCACCCTGCTGGTGAGCCACAGCCGCGAAGAGGTGCAGCGCCTCGCCGGCCGTGTCGTCACCATGGGGTGAACGGCACGCGCCGGCGCTCAGGCTCTTAATGCTGGTGCGCGTCGCCCCCGGCGGGTGCCGGCGCGGGCGGGCGCGGCCCCCACTGCGTGGTCACCGGTTCGCCCTTCAGTTCCTGAAAGGCGACATTGAGGTCGATCAGCGCGCGCGATTTGGGCGTGCCGCCATATTCCAGCCCCTTCAACAGCTGGTCGCCCAGGAATGGCTTGAAGGCAGGATTGCTCTCCAGCACAGCCAGCCCGTCTTCCGGGGTGCCGCCCTTGGCCAGCGTGGCCTTGGCCGTATCCACCAGCGCGCGGTGGAAGGTGATGTAGGAACGGAATTCGTCCCAGCTGCGCACCTGGCCGTGGCCTTCGATCACCTTGTCCACGCCCTTGATCGTGTCCTGCGCCTTGGCCAGCGTATCGGGCAGGGCCACCATGCTGCCGCCCGACGCGGGATCGATCAGCGGGGCCATGAACCAGGCCATGATGTCGCCGGTCGCCATGGTCCGCTCCGCCGGGAACACCACCAAGGCATCGCCATCGGTATGGCCCGCGCCGAACCAGTAGAGCGCGATCTCGTCCTTGCCCTTGCCGATGGTCATCCGGCCGGTGAAATCCTTGTCCGGCGCGCGGACATTGGGCAGCTTCGCCATGCGCTTGGCCGAATTGGCCTGCGCGATCACCTCCACATGGCCCGCCAGGCTTTCGATCTCGCTGTTGCTGCCCACGTGATCGGGATGCGAATGGGTGTTGATGATCATCGTCACCGGCTTGTCGGTGACCTTGCGCACTTCGTCCAGAATAGCCTGGCCGTTGCCCGGCAGCTTGGTGTCGATCAGCGTCACGCCATCGCTGCGCACGAAGGCCACGGTGTTCCCGCCGGCGCCGAAGATCTTGTAGACGTTGTCGGAAACCTTCTCGATGGGCTCGATGCCCGGCAGGCCGCCCTGCGCCTGCAGGCTCGCCGCGGTCATGCCGGCCACGGCTATGGTGGCAAGGATCGCCAGTCGTTTCATCAAGCCCCTCCCAGGAATACCCTCTCGACGAACCAGTATGCACCTGCCGCGATCACCACGACGGACCCTGCCAGTGCCACGGCCTGCCCGGCGGCGGCGTTTGCCTTGCGGATCGCGCCTAGCAGGCTGGCCACGACCAGCACCACGGCGAGCTGCCCCAGTTCCACCCCGACATTAAACGAAAACAGCGACCAGCCAAGCGCTTCTTGCGGAAGTCCGAATTCGCGCAGGACGCTGGCGAAGCCGAAGCCGTGGATCAGGCCGAACAGCGCCGCCGCATAGGGTCGCAGATCGCGGCCGCCGCCCTTGCGTTGCAGCAGATTGTCCACCCCCACCAGCACCACGGTGAGGGCGATGGCGGGCTCTACCAGCTGTGCCGGCGGATTGACGATGTCCAGAGCGGCGAGGGACAGGGTGATGCTGTGGCCGATGGTGAAGGCGGTGACGATCTTCACCAGCTGCCGCCAGCCGCCGCCCAGCAACAGCAGGCCGAACAGGAACAGCAGATGGTCCGGCCCGATCAATATATGATGGATGCCCGAAGGGACGAAGGTGGCGATCACTGCCAGCACGCCCGCCCGGCTGCCGCGATAGTAGCTGCGCGGATCGCTGCCCGCGCCGAAGATCCACTGCTGCCGCAGCTCCCCACCGTCATAGATGTTCACGAAGGTCTGGTGCTGCGGGTCGTAGGGGAACAGGTCGGCGTTCAGCGTCAGCGATCCGGGCGGCGCGCCGGGTATCTGGAAAGAGAGGCGCACGGCATCGTCGGCGGCCTTCGCGGCGGCGCCCGTCCAGCGGATCGGCCCCGGCACGCCGCCAGCCTGCAGCCGCGCGGCAAGCACGCGCTCGATTGTCGCCTCCTCCGCGGTCAGCACGGCCGGCTCCAGCAGGCGGCGGGGCTGCGACAGGCCAAGATCATGCGCGCCGTCGATCACATGGAAGGTCACGCTGCCTTCGATCGCGCCGTCGCGCAGATCGAGATCGAGATAGCTGAACGGGGCGGGATGCGCCGAGGCCGGCGTGGCCAGCAGCAACAGCAGGAGGCAGGCCAGCAGGCGCAGTGCCACGTCAATCGGCGCGGTCCCCGCGTCGCGCCGCCGCATCTGCTCCAACATCCTGCCCCCGCTCGTCCGATCCCGTCGCGGCTACCGTCGGTGGCCGCCGCAGCGTCATATGCGATTTTGCGGGGCCGCCAAGCGGATCAGTCGAATTGCGTGTGGCCGTTCTCGTCCACCGGGTTGCGGTTGTTTTCCGAACATTGGAACTCGATCAGCTCGCCATAGCGATCCCGCCGATAGGTCGCTTTCACCTCATAGGGTGCGGCCAGCGCTTCGGGATCTTCCATCCGCATTTCGTTGACCAGCAGATCGGGATTGGCGGGATCGAGATGGATGCGTTCGACGAGATGGAACTGCGGCGAGTGGCCCGCGCCGTCGGTGATCTCCAGCTCGTCCAATATGCCCACGGTGTCCACCACCAGCGTATCGCCTTCCCAATGGCCGATGGAATGGCCCATGAAAGTGGGGTCCAGATCTTCGGGATGGGTGCGCCCGTCGGTCCAGATCGTGCGGGTCTGCATCCAGGCTTCCTGATTGATCGTCACCCGACCGGGGGCGAAGATGAACTCATAGGGATATTGCGCCAGCCGCATGATGCCGGGCATCCCCGGCGGGCTGCAATTGGACCGGGCGCGCGGCACCACGCCGTCATTGGCCTGCACCTGCTGGCGCCATGCCTGGTAGTCCGCAAGATACTGGCCCTTCAGCTCGGGCGGCGCGGGGCGCGCGCCGCCGCGTTCCAGGAACCAGATGCCGCCCCAGTCCGGCAGGGCCTCCAGCTCGGCATAATGCCCCTTGGGAAAGCCGGCGCCCTGGCCTTCCGCCACCCCTTCGGGCGGCGCGGTCTGGGCCTGCGCGGGGACGGCGGCCGACAGCGCAAGGCCGCCTGCCAGCAGGGCCAGCAGGCCCGCCTTCTTCGATCCACCCATGGCCGGTCCTATTTCACTTCGCCAAGCGTGCTGCCATCGGCGAAGCGCACGCCCGCGTAGGATCCACCCCGCGCGCCGCTGCGCAGCGGATGGACATAGAGCGTCACCTTGTCCCCCGGCTTCAGCGAGGTCCGCTTCCAGCCGGACTGGATCAGGTTGTTCGGGCTCGTCATCTCGATCGCCCAATGTTCGGTCCCGTTCGGAATCGCCACATCGGCTTCGATGAAGGCGTGCGGGTTCTGCCATTTGAAGCGCGTCACCGTGGCCTTCAGTTCGATCATCTTGTTCATGTCGAACATGGAATAGCTGTGGTGGGCCAGCGCGGGGAGGGTAGGGGTTGCCGTCAGCGCCAGCGCGGCGAGAAGCGGCTTGAGGTAAGTCTTCATGTTCGCCTCACTTGCAGGGGGTTACAGCTCCGGCACGTTCACCGGCTTGCCGTCCTTCGGCAGGCCGGAATCGAGCACCTTGCCGCTGGGCAGCTTCACATCGAGGAACAGGCCCCCGGTCTTCCCATTGCGCAGCGGGTTGATCCGCACGGTCACCTTGTCGCCCGATTTCAGCGCGGTGCGGGTCCAGCCCTGCCGCTTGAGATTGTTCGGGCTGTTCAGCTCGATGCTCCAGTGCGTGGAATTGGCACCGCCCGGCACGTCCAGCTCGATGAAGGCGTGGGGGTTGGTCCACTGGAACTCGCTGACCGTGCCTTGCAGCGTCATCACCTTCTTCTGGTCGAACATGGCGAAGCTGTGGTGGGCTGCGGCCGGCATGGTGGCCAGCGCGGCACCGGCGGCCAGGGCGAACAGGCCCAGGCGGGCGGGGCTATTCATCGTCGGCTACTCCTTCGACTTTGCTCTCGCCCCGCTCTTCGGCGGCTTCCTTGCCCAGGTCGGTGCCCGGCAAGTTCTCGTTATAGGCGAGGATGCAATGGGATTCGTTGATGTCGGTGTAGTCCTGGCGGTTGAAGCGCTTCGTGCTGCGCCATTCTCCGCGCCAGTTCTGCGGGTCGGTCATGATGTATTCGATCTGCATGACCTTGCCGCCGTCCAGCAGGTCGATCCGCTCGGTCATCTCGAATTCGTCGGAAATCGGGATGCCGTGGTCGATCCAGTGGTTGTCGGTTTCGAAATACTTGGTCTTCACGACCAGCGTCTTGCCTTCGAAATGGCCGATGCTTTCGCCGTTGTAGCTGGGCACCACCAGATCGGGATCGGAGAACTCGCGCCCGTCGAGATAGATGGTGCGCACCGAATTGTTGAAGCCGCTGATCATATAGATCGCGGTGGGCAGCTGGATGAAGGCATGCGGCCACACCCGGGTCATGATCATCGGCATGCCCGGCGGGAAGCACTGGCCGATCGCGTCGCGATATGTCTCGTTGCGCGCGGCATATTTCGGCGCCTCGATCAGCGCCTCGCGCCCGCCTTCGTAGAAATAGGGGTAGGGCGGGCCGAACAGATAATGGGCGAAGCCTTCCTTCAGATCGATGAACCAGGTGCCGGTCAGGTCGATCGGTGCGGGCGGGCGCGGCTTGTTGAGGTTCTCGGGCGCCAGCGCGCCCAGATAGCCGGGATGCTTGGGCACCATCTCGTTCAGGCGCTCGGCCGTCAGCGGCGTATAGTCGCGCTTCACCTCCACCTGCGGCAGTCCGCCGGTCGAAGGCTCACCCTCCTGCGCCGCCGCAGGCTGGGCGGCCAGGGCCGAGGCCGCAACGGCCAGTGTGCTCAGAATCAGGCGCAAGTCGATCTCCCCGGCAGCCTTTCTAGGCCACCTTTTTGATAATGTCAAAATATGCTGCGACATCTGTATGCAGGCTGAACCGGCCGCCCGCGGGGGCAGCCGGTCCACCTTGGCGCGAAAGATGCGCTCAGAAGTCATATTGCAGCGTCACCCCCACTTCGCGGGGCTTGCCGCGCACCGCCGCAAGGGCCGAGCGTTCGGGCAGGGCGACCGGGTTCAGCCGGTTCGCCGGGCCGCCCTGGTCCCAATACCCGCCGCCGAAGCGCTGGGCATAGGTGGCGTAGGTCTTGTCGAAGAGGTTGTTGGCGAACACCGAAACCTGCACCGGCGCATTGTCCGGCACGAACTTCACCCGCGCGTTGAACAGGCCGATGGCAGGCAGGGTATAGGCCGAATCCCCCGTGTCGGTGGGATGCGTCGCCTGCTTGGAGGTGAAGGAGTAGTTGAGGTTGAAGGTCAGCTCGCCAAAGCCCAGCATGGCGCGATAGTTTGCGCCGGCCGTTGCGTTGAACTTCGGCACGTCGGGATAGAGGTTCGGCCCGCTGTTCGCCACCTCGTCCTTCAGCTTGTAGCCGGTGTAGCCGCCCGATCCGTCCAGCCAGAAATCGTCGGTGACGAACAGCTGCGCATCCAGCTCCGCACCATAGATGTCCACGTCGCCGGAATTGACCACCTGGATTTCGAAACCCAGCGGGCAGGCGGTGGAAACAACGCAGGTCACCTGCCGCGCGGCCTGGCGGTTGGTCCACATCATGTAAAAGCCGGTGGGGTTGAAGCGCAGCCGCCCGTCAAAGGCGGTGATGCGCATCCCCGCTTCGAAATTGAGCACCTTTTCCGGCGGGATCGTCTTGATGAAATCGCCGCTCTGTTCCGGGCCCGGCACCCGGTCCAGAATGGTGAAGCTGAACTGCCCCGCCTTATACGCCTTGGAGGCGGTGGCGTAGATCATCCAGTCGGACGTCGGGCTGTAATCCAGCGTGGCGCGCCAATCGACCTGATCCCAATGGTCGGTGCTGTCCACGAAGGTGGAATCGGTGCCCGGCACGGGGGCGAAGTTGTCGCTGGCGTATTCGGTTTCTTCGTATTTCTTCCGGTCATAGGCGAAGCGCAGCCCGCCGGTGAAATTCAGCTTCTGGGTGATATGCCAGGTGGCGCTGGTGAACACGCCGAAGGAATCCGATTTCTGCACCACGAAATTGTCGGTGAGGTAGAACAGCCCCGCATCGGTGTTGCCATTGGGGCGGTTGGGGAAGGCGCTGGTGCCGCGCCGGTTGATGGTAAGGTTGGAGCCTTCGGACTTCTCGTGGAAGTAATTGAGGCCCGCCACCAGATCCACCGCACCGCCCAGCAGCGAGGCGTTGAGCTGCAGCTCCTGATAGAAGGTGGTGGATTTGACGTCGGTCGCGCGGTCTTCCGTGCCCAGCACCTGATAATCTACCGATCCGGTGTGCTTCAACCGGTTCACCCCGGTGATGGTGGATAGTTGCAGCGTGTCGCTCAGCTCCAGCTCGGCGCGCAGATCGGCCTGCCAGTAGGTGTTCTTTTCCACCTGATCGCAGCGCTGGTCGTAATCCGGGTCGAAATCGTCCAGCAGGCAGATATCCGGCGCGGTGAAGGGCCCGCGCACGATGCGCGGATCATTATAGGGTTGCAGCGGGGCCTGCCCGTCCTGCTTGAAGGAATCGTTCAGCCAGTCGCCGAAATTCCCCTCCAGCACCCCTTCGATGCCGGGGCGCATGTCGAATTCCTCGAACACCAGCGGCGTGCCGGTGGCCTTGGAATGCGAATAGAGGAAACCCAGCGTCACGTTGAAGCGCTCGGTCGGCTCCACCCGCAGGTTCGTGCGGCCGACGAAATCTTCCGATCCACCCATGTCCTGCGATCCGCGCTGCACCCAGCCGCCCTGGTCGAGATAGGCCAGCTGCGTGCGCAGCGCCGCCTTCTCGCCGATCGGCAGGTTGACCGTGCCCACGACGTCGCGCCGGTCCATGCTGGCGGCGGTCACCCGCAGATAGCCCTCGGTTTCGCCCAGCACGGGCTGGCGGGTGAAGATGCGGATGGCGCCGCCGGTGGAGTTGCGGCCGAACAGCGTGCCCTGCGGCCCGCGCAGCACCTCGATCCGGTCGATATCCAGCACGCGCAGCACCGATCCGCTGGTGCGCGGGACATAGACTCCGTCAACATACAGGCCCACGCCGCGCTCCCCGGTGATGCCCCCGCCGCCGGAGACGCCGCGGATCGAGAAATTGGGATTGCTGTTGCCCGTGCCGCGCGACGGCGTGATGTTGAGATTAGGCGTAAAACTGGCCAGATCGGCCAGATCGTCGATCCCCTTGGCCTGCACGTTTTCCTGCGTCACCGCCACGATCGACAGCGGCGTGTCCTGCAGATTGGTGGTGCGCCGCTCCGCCGTGACCAGGATCTGCTCGCCATAGCGGGTGTCTCCCTCGTCCGGCGGCGTGGTCACCTCCTGCGCCCGGGCCGGCGCCGCCAGCATGCATCCCAGTGCTGCCCCTGCCAGCAGGGCCTTCCGCCCCACTTTCGCTACGGACATACCCTCACGCAGCCCCTTCCGCGGACGGAAGGCGCACTTCTCCTGCCTCTTCATTGATCCCACCCCTTTTTGCTTTTTTCAAAGGGTCTGTGAGATTGATGAGGAAGTCAAGCTCAAAGAATTGATGGGTCAACAAGGTTGCCCGAAGCGGGGCGGAGCGCGCTGGATTCGTGCCTTTGCGGGAGTGACGATGGGTGCGGGAGAGCGAGGGACAGACCCCCAAACCTCCATCTCGTCATCCCCGCGAAGGCGAGGATCCAGCCGCGCGACTCCGCCCGGCCGCACTGGATTCCCGCCTGCGCGGGAATGACGAAGCAGGAGGAGGAGGAGGAGCGCGACGCCAGAAAAGCGGAGTCGAAAACCCTGTCACCCACCCCCACGACCGCCTTACCCTTCCCCGCTCGTCCTGAGCCTGTCGAAGGACGCGCGCCCCCACCCGCAAGGCGAAGCGCGGAAGGAGGGTCGCCCTCAGTCCGCCGCGACGGCGTGGCGGGGGCCGGTGGGCTTGCGGGCGAACCAGACGAAGCCGATCAGCAGCAGCGAGATCCAGCCGGAGGCCCAGAAGATGTCCACCGAGGCGAGGAGATAGCCTTGCTCGGTAATGGTGCGGCCGATCGCGCCCATGGCCTGATGCTCGCTCATCCCGGCGTGGCCCAGCTGCTCCACGGCGCCGCGGAAGACGGGGTTGTAGGGGCTGCCCGCTTCGGCCAGCCGCGTCTGGTGCAGCGCCTCCCGCCGGTCCCACAGCGTGGTCACCAGCGATGCGGCGAAGCTGCCCGCGGTGATGCGCGCGAAGTTGGAAATGCCGGTGGCCGACGGCACCCGCTCTGGTGGCAGGCCGTCCAGCATGATCGCCAGTAGCGGGACGAAGAAGGTCGTCATCGCCACGCCCTGCAGCGCCAGCGGCGCCGCCAGCGCGAAGAAGCTCGCATCGGGGGGATACCAGCTGCGCATCAGGAAGGATGCGCCGAAGCACAGGAAGGAGATCGTCGCCATGATCCGCGAATCGATCTTGAACTTGCTGATCAGCGGCGTGGTGAGCACGGCCACCGTGCCCGCCGGCGCGGCCACCAGCCCAGCCCAGGTGGCGGTGTAGCCCATATATTCCTGCAGCCACAGCGGCAGCAGCAGATTGTTTGCGAACAGCAGCGCATAGCCGAAGCACAGCGCGACCGTGCCCAGCAGGAAGTTGCGCGACTTGAAGATGGTAAGGTCCACCGCCGGATGGCGGTCGGTCAGTTCCCAGATCACCCAGGCAACGAAGCCGATGGCGGCGCACAGCCCCAGCACCACGATCAGCGTGCTGTGAAACCAGTCGCGGTCCTTGCCGAGGTCGAGCATGGTTTGCATGCTGAACACCCAGAAGGTCAGCAGCATCAGCCCCACCTTGTCGATCGGCAGCTTGCGGGTGGGCGTGTCACGCTTGGAGAGCAGCAGCCAGGTGATCGTGCCGGTGGCGATGCCGAGCGGCAGGTTGATGAGGAAGATCCAGCTCCAGTGGTAATTGTCGGAGATGTAGCCGCCCAGCACCGGCCCGAAGATCGGCGCGGCGAGCGTCATCGCCGACCAGATGCCCAGCGCCGTGCCGCGCTTCTCGGCCGGGAAGATCATCAGCAGCAGCGCCTGGCTGCCCGGGATCATCGGGCCGCTGACCGCGCCCTGCAGCACGCGGAACAGCACCAGCGAGGACAGGCTCCAGGCGATGCCGCACAGGAACGAGGCGAAGGTGAAGGCGAGGGCGGAGAAGGTGAAGGTACGCACCACGCCGAAGCGCTGCATCAGCCAGCCGGTCAGCGGCACGGTGACGCCATTGGCCACGGCGAAGGCGGTGATGATCCAGGTGCCCGTGTCGCTCGATACGCCCAGGCTCCCGGCGATAGTGGGCAGGGAGACATTGGCGATCGTGGTATCCAGCACCTGCATGAAGGTGCCGAGCGCCAGCGCGAAGGCGGCCACGCCCAGCGCGGCCCCCTTCAGCGCCGCCGGCTGCGCGTTGCTCACCGGGCGTCTCCGCCCAGATTGGCGGCGATGATCCGCTGGATCTCGGCCTCGACCTCGCTGCTCGCCTGCAGGCTTTCCTGCGTGCCGCCGGCGGGCGGCGTGCTGGTGGCGACCAGCTTGCCCGATGTGTCGCTGGTATCCACTTCCACCTTGGTGGAAAGGCCCACCCGCAGCGGGTACTTCGCCAGTTCCTTCGGATCGAGCGCGATGCGCACCGGCACCCGCTGGACGATCTTGATCCAGTTGCCCGATGCGTTCTGCGGCGGCAGCAGGGAGAAGGCATTGCCGCTGCCCGCGCCGAGCCCGGCAACGCGACCGTGGAAGGTCACCGCATCGCCATAGATGTCGGCGGTGATGGTGGCCTGCTGGCCCACCCGCAGATCGGCCAGCTGGGTTTCGCGGAAGTTCGCGTCGATCCACAGCGCGTCCAGCGGGACCACCGCCATCAGCGGCTCGCCGGGGGCGACCTGCTGGCCGAGCTGGACCGAACGCTGCGCCACCACGCCCGCCACCGGGGCCTTGATGCTCATATAGGCGCGGTTGATCGCCGCCTCGCGCACGGCAGCGATCGCGGCCAGCACCTGCGGGTTCTTCGCCACGCTGGTGCCGGCGATGCTGCTGGCGGCCTGCGCGCGGCGGGCGCGGGCGAGATTGAGCGCGGCGCGCGCGGTCTGCACGGAATCGGCGGCGTGGCTCAGTTCCTCGGCGGAGATGGCGCCCTGCGCGGCGGCCTGCTTGCGGCGGGCATAGTCGGCCTGCGCGCGGGAGAGGTCAGCCTCCGCCTTGGCGATTTCCGCGCCGCCTTCCGCCACGGCGGAGCGGGAGGCGCGCACCGCGCGCACCGCCTGCCCCAGCTGCGCCTCGGCGGCTTCCAGCGAGACTTCCTGCTGCGCCGGATCAAGGTCGATCAGCGTCGCGCCGCGCTCCACCGCCTGGGTGTTGTCTGCATGCAGCGCGATCACCGTGCCCGCGGCGCGGGCGGTGATCGCCACCACATTGCCGTTCACATAGGCGTCGTCCGTTTCCTCGGACGGCGGGGCGAGGAACCACATCACGCCATAGGTGATCGCGCCGATCAGCACGACGAGGCCGAGGATCAGGAAGGCGATCCGGCGCGCGCGGGGCTTGCCGCGCGGCTCCTCCTCCGCGGGGGGAGGGGGCGGTGCGGTACGGGCCGCCTCCTGCTCGGCGGCGATGTCGGACAGTTCCTCGCCGATGGTTTCGTTGTCCCGGAATTCGTTGCGCAGCATGTCGGTCATGATTGGGGTTCCGCGAAGTCTGTGGCGGCGAGGCCGCCGGCGGTGGAATCGAAGCCGCCGCCCAGCGCGGCGAGGAGCTGGATGCGCCGGGTCAGCGCATCGGCCTGGAGGTCGACCAGCGATTGCTCGGCGGCCAGCAGGCGGAAACCGGATTCGAGCGTGTCGATGCGTGAGGCGAGGCCGGTATCGACCCGCACCTGGTTGAGCCGCAGCGTTTCGCGCAGCCCGCCGACGATCCGCTGCTGGTCGGCCAGCTCGCGATCGGCGGCGCCGACGCGGGTGATCGCATCGGCCGTGTCGCGCACTGCATCCAGCACGGTGGCGTTATACTCAGCCCCATACTCTTCTACTGCCGCTGTGGCGCCCTTGTACCGGGCTTGCAGCCGGCCGCCTTCGAAGATCGGCAGGTGGATCGCAGGGCCCGCGGCATATTGGGCGGAACCGCCTTCGAACAGGTGCGAAAAGCCGACCGAGGCCAGGCCGGCGAGGGCGGAGATATTGATATTGGGGAGAAAATCCGCGCGCACCGCCTCGCGCCCGGCGCTCGCCGCCGTGATCCGCGCCCGGGCCGCCAGAATGTCCGGTCGGCGTGCCAGCAGGTCGGCGGGAAGCATGGCCGGAACCGCCGGGGGATCGCCAAGTGCCAGAACCGGCGGGGAAATCTCGCCGTGGAAGTCCGCCCCGCGGCCCACCAGCGCCGCCAGCGCATGCACCACCACCTCGCGGCTCGCCACCGCCAGCGCCCGGGCCTGCTCGGCCTCGGCCAGCAGGGTGCGGGATTGCTGCAGTTCGAAATCGCTCGCCAAGCCGCTGTTTACATTGGTTTGTGCCAGCGAAAGCGCCTGCTGGCGCGTGTCCACGAAGCGATCCGCCACGGCGATCTGCGCTTCCGCCCGGGCCAGCGCGACATAGGTCTGGGCGACTGCGGCCGACAGCGTCAGCCGCGCCGCCGCCGTGTCATAGCGGGCGGCGGCCGCCTCTGCCTCAGCCTGCCGCACCCCGGCCTTGACCCGGCCGAACAGGTCGAGATCCCAGTCCAGCGTGGCGCCCAGCTGCGGCAGCCAGCGCGTCGATCCGCCATAGGGCGGGGGGACGGTGGCATTCTCGGAGAAGCGCTGGCGCGTGACCTGCGCATTGGCGCCGATCTGCGGCTCGCCGGCCGCGCGGGTCACCCCGATGGCGGCTTCGGCCTCGCGCAGCCGGGCCTCGGCCGCCTCCAGCCGCGGATTGCCCGCCAGCGCGGCCGCCTCCAGCCGGTCAAGCTGCGGGTCGTTGAACGCGCGCCACCAGTCCGCCGCCACCGTCGGAACCTCGTCCCCGAGCCCCAGCGAAGTGGGGGCGACTGGCGTGACCTGCGGCTCGACATGCGGCACCGAAGCGCAGCCTGCCAGCAGCAGCGGCACGAGGCCGGAGAGGATCGGGCGCCGCGTCACAGCGCGTCCTCCGTCTCCGTCGCTTCGCTGGTACCGGCGAGCTGCTCGGCCCGCTCGTAAAGCCGCACCAGCGTGCGGGCGAAGGCATCGGCTTCCTCCTGCTCGATCTCGGCGAACATCTCGCTCCACGCGCCGACCACGCGCGGCTGCAACCGCTCCATCACCGCGCCACCGGCGGGAGTGACGGCGATCTTCACCACACGCCGGTCCTCGCCGCAGCGGACTCGGGCCATCATGCCGCGCTGTTCCAGCGTGTCGATCAGGCGGGTGGTCGCCCCGGTGGTGATGCCGAGCTCGCGCGCCAGTTCGCCGGCATTGCCGACCACGCCATCGGCGGTAACCTTCAACGCGATCCACTGCTGGAAGCTCATCTCCTCGCCTTCGAACTGCGCTTCGACAAGGGCGGTGCCCAGCTTCGCCACCCGGCGGATCAACCGCCCGGGCGAGCGCTGCGCCACGCATTGTTCGACTGTGAAAATGGCCATCGGCAGGGACTCGCTTTAAATTACCTGCAAGGGCAGATAATCGTAAGGCAGATATTATCAAGGCAGAAAATTTCGCCGTTGCGCGGCTCCGGCCGCAGATGCGGCTGGGAGGGGGCTCCGGCAATTCATACATAAGGGTGGGGCGGGGGTGTGCCGCGCGGCACACCCCCGCCGGGTTCACATGCCGGCCGCGGTGGGGCGCACGATCACTTCGTTGATGTCCACATCGTCCGGCTGTTCCAGGGCGAAGCGGATCGCCCGGGCAATTGCGTCGGGCGTCAGCGATTTCTTGCGCCATTCCTGCAGTGCGCCGGCCACGGCGGTGTCGGTGATGTCGTTGCCGAGCTCGGTCGCGACCACGCCGGGCGAGATCACGGTAGTGCGGATCTCGTCGTGCTCCTGCCGCAGGCCATCGGTGATCGCCCACACGGCATGCTTGGTGCCGCAATAAACCGCTGCCGTCGGCATCACCATGTGGGCCGCGATGGAGGCGACGTTGATCACATGCCCCGATCCCTGCACCAGGAAGCGCGGCAGGACCGCGGCAATGCCGTTCAGAACACCATGGATGTTGACGTCGATCATCTTCTTCCACTCGTCGCGCTTCAGCGCGGCGAGGGGGGAGAGAGGCATGACGCCCGCATTGTTCACCAGCGCATCGACCCGCCCGAAGTGCGCCTCCGCCGCGGCGACGAAGGCTTCGAAGCTGTCGCCGTCGGTGACGTCCAGCTCTTGCCAGGCCACGTGCTCGCCCAGTTCCCGCGCCAGGCTTTCCAGCCTCTCGCGGCGCCGTGCGCCGATGAACACCTTTGCGCCGGCCTGGGCCAGTTCCCGCACGGTGGCTTCGCCGATCCCGCTGGAGGCGCCGGTTACGAGCACGATCTTGTTGGAAATATTGGTCATCTGTCACTCCTGTCGTTCGGATGCCCTGATCATGCCGCCGCCTTGCCGCAGGCGTTAGACGGATCGCCCGGCAGCTTTGCACGATCCTCCGGAAGTGAGGTGTGGCACCTTGCGGCGCAGGCCGTTCCGGGCGAAGAGAGTGCCATGGACAGGATGGCGCAACTGGCGGAGGTGATTACCCGCTATGCCCCGGCAGCCGGGATGCACAGGACGGCGGTGCCTCGCCTGTCGCTGTTCCGGGCGGACGAGCCGACCGTGCCGACGCCCTCCGTCTATGACGCTTCGCTTTGTCTGATCGCCCAGGGGGCGAAGAGCGTTGCCATTGCGGAGCAGGAGCTGTTCTACGATGCCGCCCATTATCTCGTGGTGTCGGTGGACCTGCCACTGGTCGGAAGGGTGACGGAAGCGAGCGCGGATGCACCCTATCTCTGCTGCAAGATCGATCTCGATCTGCCGGCGTTGGTGGACATGGTGATTGCCGAAGGCGGGCCGGGCAAGCCGCCGCCGGCGCCCGCGCTCGCGGTCTATCCCGGCGATCCGGACCTGATCGACGCGGCCTGCCGGCTGGTGCGGCTGCTCGATCGGCCCGAGAGCATTCCGGCACTTGCACCGCTGATCGAACGGGAACTCCTCTATCGGCTGCTTGCGGGCCCGCATGGCGGGGCGCTGCGGCATCTGGCGGTGGCGGACAGCCGCCTCGGCCAGGTCAGCCGCGCCGTTGCACGCATTCGCGATCGCTTTCGCGACCAGCTGCGCATCCGCGACATCGCGGCGGCAGCGGGGATGAGCGAATCCTCGCTGCATGAACATTTCAAGGCGGTGACGCGCACGACGCCGCTCGAATACCAGAAGCAGCTCCGCCTGCAGGAGGCGCGGCGGCTGATGCTGGCGAAGGGGCTCAGCGCCGGTGCGGCAGGCTTCGCGGTGGGCTATGACAGCCCATCGCAGTTCAGCCGCGAATATCGCCGCCTTTTCGGTGCACCGCCGCGGCAGGACGTTGATCGCCTGTCCCACCAGCAGAACTTCCTCGGCGCAGTGTAACGGACGGGCTGCCGATCGTTCGCGTATCGCGAATGCTGTCGAAGCGCATTGCACGTTTCGCCCCAATCGGCTTTCACTTAGCTGTAAGGCTCATTCGAAAAGCAGCGGCCCCGCCAGGCGGAGGATCTGTGCCCCGAACGAATGGCTGCCCGCCGACAACGCCGCGGGACTTGGTGAGATAGGATGACGATGGCCAGCAGAAGCTCCGACACGCTCGACGTTACGCAATTCATGCAGGATCTGCGCTTTTCGCGATATCACCTGACCATCCTGGTGCTGTGCAGCCTCGTCACCTTCTTCGACGGGCAGGATTTTGCCGCCCTGGCCTATGCGCTGCCCTATATTCGCGACGATATGGGCATTTCGGACGAGATGACCGGCTATGTCAGCTCGGCCGCCTTCCTCGGCCAGATGATCGGCTCGCTGTTCGGCTCTTACCTGGGGGACATCTTCGGGCGGCGGCCGGTGATCATCGCCTGCACCTGCGGCAGCGCGCTGATGACCATGGCGGTCGGCTTCGCGGACACGGCCGAGCACCTGATCGCGCTGCGCTTCGTCAGCGGGCTCGCCATCGGCGGCCTGCTTGCCCCCGTGTGGGCGCTGAGCATCGAAAGCATGCCCAAGTCGATGCGCGCGACCAGCGTGACGATCATCATGATGGGCTTTTCGGTCGGCACCGCCTCTTCCGGCCCGATCGCCAACTGGATCGCCCCGGTGTGGGGCTGGCAGGGCATCTTCTGGGTCTGCGGCGTGCTGACGGGCATCTTCGCCATCCTGCTGGCCTTCACCCTGCACGAAAGCGCCCGCTGGATGGTGGCGACCAACAAGCCGCCGGCACGGATCATCCCGATCCTGTCGCGCTTCAATCCCGGCTACGAGATGGTGGGCTATGAACGCTTCATCCTCTCGGACGAGCGGCAGACCACGACCAAGAACCACCCCGTCGCCAAGCTGCGCGAATTGTTCGCGGGGGCGCTGGCGATCGTCACCCCGTTGATCTGGGCGGCCTATTTCTTCTCCAGCTTCTCGATCTATCTGAAGAGCGCCTATGGCGTGATCTTCATGGAGAACCTGGGCATCGCGCGGCAGAACGCCGCCTGGCTGGGCTCGGCCAGCGCGCTGCTGGGCGCATTCGGCGGCGTGGCGCTGCTCGCGATGACGGAGCGGCGCGGCCCCGGCTGGATCGCCCTCGCCCCTCTGCTCGCGGTGCCGATCGTGGTGCTGATCGGCACCGGCGCGGTGATCGGCGGGGACTGGTTCGTGCCGTCCCTGCTGGTCAGCGCGATCCTGGTCGGCGCCGGCCATTCGGCGGTGATTTCGATCACCAGCGTCTATTACCCCAGCGCCGTGCGCGCCACCGGGGGCGGCTGGGCCAGCTTCATGGCCAAGTTCGCCGCCGTGGCCGCGCCCATTTTCGGGGCGCAGTTCCTGTCCGGGAGCAGCGGGGCGATGGCCGGCTACATGTTCACGGCCTACTGCCTCGTCGGTATCGTGGTGTGCATCCTGCTGCTTGGCTTCTTCGCCCGCAAGCTGACGCGGGCATAGGCTATTCCTGGAATACCGCCGGCGTGTTGGGCTTCACCATCTGCGCCAGCCGCGCCGCGTCCCAATTGGTCAGGCGCACGCAGCCATGGCTCTGGGCGGTGCCGATGGAGGCGGGCTCGCCCGTGCCGTGGATGCCGTAATGCTCCTTGGACAGGTCGATCCATACCACGCCCACCGGTCCGTTCGGGCCCGGCGGCAGAACCTGGCTGTCGGCGGAATCGCTCACATCCCAGAACAGATCCGGGTTGTAGTGGAATGGGGGATTGTGGCTCACGCCCTTTATCGTCCACTTGCCGATCGGCAGCGGATCGTGCTCGCTGCCCATGGTGGCCGGAAACTGGGCGATCAGCCGGTCCTCCTCGTCGAAGGCGCGCAGCACCCCGTCAGACTTGTCGACTACCACCCGCGCCGCGGCCGGTTGATCGGGCGCGATGCCCAGCGACATCAGCGTGGTGTTCCAGTCGCCATCATCCACGTCGAACGCCGCGGGATCGACCGGGGCGGTGTTGGGCACGCGGATCACCGCCCCGGCGCCGACGCCGGTCTGCGGGCTGTTCAGCGCCACCAGCGTTTCGGGCGTGGTATGGAACCGCTCCGCCAGCGCTTCCATCAAATTGCGGTAGCCTAGCCGGTCGACCTTGGCCTGTTCGGCCGTGTCTTCGGGCAGATCGGGCATGAAGGGACCCTGCGCGAAACGGGCCGGGATGCGCACCATGCGGGTGGCCGGCACCTGGAACTTCGCCAGCGCCGCGCGCGTCGCATCGTCCAGCGTCCCGCTTTCGTTCAGACCCTGCGCCTGCTGGAAGGCGCGGATCGCCTGCGTGTCGAAGCGGGTGGACTTGCCGTCTATCACCCCGCTGGAAAAGCCCAGCCGGTCGAGCATCACCTCCGTGCCGAGAGACTCTGGCGCGGTGAATTGCGCATCGCCGGCCGGCGCATCCTCGAACTGCAGATCGGCGTAGGGGGAGGCGGCAACCTGATCCCCGGACTGGGACGATGGCGAATCGGAGGAATTGCAGGCGGCCAGCGGGGCGAGGGCGGCGGCAAGCGCCAAGTAGCGGATTCTCAAGCAGGAACTCCCGTGCAGAAGCACAGGAAACGCGGCGGGTGCGGCCGGGGTTCCTCCCGGCCGGGAAACCTCGCGGCTAATCGGTCAGGTGCTGGTGAACCGCGGTATAGGGCGGCTGGAAATAATCGAGCACTTCGCCCGCCGCGCGACCGACCTTGCTCTTCGAATTCTTGAACAGCAATTCGCGCAGGTTGATGCCCATGCCCACGAAGACATGGCGCTTGGGCTCGGTGCCCGCCGCACGGTCCGACAGCAGGAAATCGTCCCCGTGATAGCCCAGATGCAGTTCCAGGAAGCGCAACGGGCTGCGGTCGAAGGCCTTGAAGCCCGAGAGCTTGAGCGCGAAGAAATAGCGCTGCTGCTGGAAATGCCGCTTCCCCGCCACGGCATAGACGCCGTCCCCCGGCTCGATCATCAGCCGGTAATCCAGCTTCTCGTCCAGCCCCGGCACCGAATTTCGCAGGATCGAAAAGCCCGCGCCGGCGCTGTTCATCACCACGTCTTCCCACGACCAGCCGCCGGAAGGCTCGATACTGTCCGAAAGTTCCGACCACAGCATCACGCCCGAAGCGAGCGCGGCGGCGGTGTACTGAATACCGGGAGCCCGCCCCGTCTTGTGCTTGAGCCGGGCGTAGAACAATTCGCTCAACACATAGGCCGAATAGGCATGGGCCAGCTTGTCCATGCCGACATTGTTGGTGTTCTTGCCGAACCAGCCTTCGCTATGGAAGTGCGGCGCCTGCGCGTCGTCGAACAATTTGTGGCCGTTGATCGCCGTGTAATATCCGGCGATGGCGGCCAGCTCCCATTTGATCGCGGCCACATCCTTGCCGAAGGATGCGTAATCGCGCCGCGGTGCCCCTTGCAGCGAATCCGCACTGTCGAGCGGCGGTGCGGGCTGGCTCGCCTCCGCCTCATCGTCCACCGGCCCCACGATCGGCCCGTCAGGCTGCGCCTCGACCGGCGCGGCATAGGCCGGGGTGGCGCTGTGCGGAAAGGCCGTCTGCTCCGGGAGGAAGGCCGCATCCAGCGCCGCGAACACCGCCGGGGTGCTGCCCATGCCCTCTGCCTGCTCCTGCGCCTGGGCAGGAGCGGTGGCGAAGCCCGCCAGCCCGATGGCGAGGAAAGCAGCCGTGCGGGCGCGGCGAAGAGGGGCGGCGCGCCTCGGCGAGGGGAATTGCATGCAGGGCTCCGTACGGCGTGGTGCCGCGCGCCACTGGCACAATGTAACCGTGCTGTCATGTCCTGGCTCTGCCTCTTCAACAATCCCGCCGCGCGCCCGCGCTTTTGGTTTGACCGGGGGCGAGGGATTGTGGCACTTGCCGCGCCGGTCGCACCCGCGGCCGGTCCACCTTGCGCGGGCCGGCAGGCAGGAGCGGCGGCAATGCGGGCGTAGCTCAATGGTAGAGCAGAAGCTTCCCAAGCTTACGACGAGGGTTCGATTCCCTTCGCCCGCTCCACGGCCGTAGAACCCGGCAGAGGGGGAGCGCGCATTGCCGGCCTTCTTCCTCACCTTCCTGGCATGTGCCCTTGCCACGCTCGGCGGCCGGGAGGCGGTTTCCACCGCGCGGCTTTCCGCCCGCGTCGGGCCCGGCGGCGGCCTGCTTGCGGCGATCTGGGTCAGTTCGATCGTCAGCTCGGGGCTGGCGGCCTGGCTGGGGCGGGCGCTGATTCCCGTGCTTCCCAGCAATGCAAAATTCGTCTTCGTCGCCATGGCGCTGGTGATGGCCGCCGGCGAGCTGTTCCTTGCTCGTCCCCGGCCCGCCCCGCGCGAACCGACGCTGTCGGCCGGGGCGACTCTCCTCGTCCTCTTCGCCTCGCAAGTCACTGACGCTGCGCGCTTCCTTGTGCTGGCGCTGGCGGTCGGCCTGGGCTCCCCCGCGCTGGCAGGCGCGGGCGGGGCACTGGCGACCGGCATCGTCCTCACAGTAGCGAGGGAGAGTGCGGGGAACTGGGAAACACGCCTGCCGCTGGCTCCGTTGCGCGCGGCGGCTGCCGGGCTGCTGCTGCTGGCGGGGCTGGTCGTGCTGATTTCCGCGCTTGGCCTGATCGGGTGATCGAATATGCCGATCACAGCCTATACGAAAGTCTGAGAAACCGATCTTGTGGTTCCTCCGTTGAGCAGCCACATAGCTATTCGAAAGGGGAAATGACATGGCTAGCACTGGTGACAATTCCAAAGCCGCTTTGATCGAGGCGCTGAACGGCGCCCTGGCCGATCACCTCGCGCTTTATCTCAAGACCAAGAACTTCCACTGGCATGTGAAGGGTCCGAACTTCCGCAGCCGGCACCTGTTGTTTGACGAGCAGGCCGCGCAGATCTTCGGCCTGGTGGATGTGATCGCGGAGCGTGTGCGCAAGATCGGCGGCAAGACGCTGACCTCCATCGGCACGGTGGGCAAGACCACCAATATCGCCGATCAGGACGATACCGAACTCTCCGCCGATGCGATGGTGGAAGAGCTGCGCGACGACAATCGCAAGCTGCTCGAGCGCCTGAAGCAGGTGAAGAAGACCTCTGACGAGGCGGGCGACAACGCAACCAACGGCATGGTGGACGACTGGATCGACCAGGCCGAGGAGCGCGCCTGGTTCCTTACCGAAACGATCAGCTGATCCTGTCCCCCTTCCAGGATCGCGGAACCGCCGCTGCCCCGTGCAGCGGCGGCTTCTGCGTGTGAAAGCGAGATCATGGCCGACATCGAGATGATTGCGGGTGCCGGCGATGCCGGCGTCGCCCGCTGGCTGGAGCAGCATCTGACGGCCGCACTGGAGCGCGAGCCGGCGGGAATTGCCATCACCGTGCCCGGCGGATCGACGCCTTTTCCCATTCTGGAGGCGCTGACGGATTCGGCGATCGACTGGGGGCGGGTCGCCGTATGGCCGGGCGATGACCGGCTGGTGCCGGAGGATCACCCCGCCAGCAACATCGGCCGCATCCGCCGCCTGCTGGAGCCTGCCGGCGCCCGCATCGTGCCCCTGGAACTGGATGCGGATGTGCCGCGCTTCGCGCTCGCCTGGCTGGGCATGGGGGGCGACGGGCATATCGCCTCGCTCTTCCCCAACACCGATCCGCAGATCGACGATCCCCGGCCGGTGCGCCGGCTGACGCCCGATCCGCTGCCGCCGGAGGCGCCCTTCGATCGCATCACCCTCACCATTCCATCGCTCCTCGACAGCGAAGAGTTGCTGTTCGTGATGCGGGGGGAGGACAAGCGCGCGCTGTTCGAACGCGCGGCGGCGGGCGAGGGCGACTGGCCGGTTGCCCGGCTGCTGGGGGCGGCGAGCCAGAAGGTGACATGCTTCACCTGATCCCGCCGGCGCTGCACCGGGCGGTGCTGCGCTGGGCCTATCGCGTGCGGCGCATCTTTCGCCGCGTCACGCGCCTGCCGCTGGCGGGCGTGTCGCTGATCGTGTCCGACGGGGCGGGCCGGGTGTTGCTGGTGCGCCATTCCTATGGCTCGGGCCAGTGGTCCTTGCCCGGTGGCGGTGTGTCACGCGGGGAAGATCCCGAACGCGCCGCGAGGCGTGAACTGCGCGAGGAGCTGGGGTGCGAGGCCCTGGCGGTCGTCGCGCTGGGGGTGTGGCGGGAGCAGCTGGGGAACTCCCCGCATACGGCGCATATCTTCGGCATCACGGCGGATCGCCCACCCCGCGCGGACCGGCGCGAATTGTTGGAGGCGCGCTTCTTCGCGGACCACGAACTGCCGCAGGGGCTGGCCCCGATCACCCTGCGCCAGCTGGAGCTGTGGCGAGAACGGCAAAGCTAGAGCAGCGAGAGCTGGGCGGTGTCGGGCTGCCGTTCCTCCCCTTCGGCCCCTTCCAGCGAACTCAGCGTCAGCCCCATCAGCCGGATCGGCATCGGCAGCGGCAATTGCGCGTCCAGCAGCTCCGCCGCGAGCGCTTCGAACTCCGCCCGGCCGGAGACGAAATGCGGCAGGGATCGGGCGCGGGTGGCAATCTGGAAATCGGCATAGCGCAGCTTCAGCGTGACCGTGCGGCCGCGCGCCTGATGTTCGGCAATGCGGCTCCACACGATCTCCACGATATCCGCCAGCGCGTCGCGCAGCGCTGGCGCGGCGGAAATATCCTCGAAGAAGGTACGTTCGCCGCCGATGGACTTGCGGATGCGATCGGCGCGCACCGGCCGCAGGTCGATCCCCCGCGCCGCGCGATAGAGATATTCGCCGAAGCTGCCGAAATGGGCCCGCAGCCAGTCCGCATCCTTCGCCGCCAGATCGGCGCCGGTCTCTATGCCCAGCCGCGCCATCTTTTCCGCCCCACGCGGCCCCACGCCGTGGAACCGCCGCACCGGCAGGCTCTGCACGAAGGCCGCGCCCTGTCCGGGGCGGATCACGCACAGCCCGTCCGGCTTGTTCTGGTCGCTCGCCAGCTTGGCGAGGAACTTGTTGTAGGAAACCCCCGCGCTGGCGGTCAGCCCGGTCTCCTCGCGGATGCGGGCGCGGATCAGCTCGGCCACGCGGGTGGCGCTGCCGATGCCGCGAATGTCCTCGGTCACGTCCAGATAGGCTTCGTCCAGGCTCAGCGGTTCGACATGCGGAGTGAAGTGACGGAAGATCGCGCGGATCTGTTGCGACACCTCGCGATAGGTGTCGAAGCGCGGCTTGCAGAAGATCAGCTCCGGGCATTTCCGCTTGGCGGTGACGGAGGGCATGGCGGAGCGCACGCCGAAGCGGCGCGCCTCGTAGCTGGCGGCGGCCACCACGCCGCGCCCCGATGCGCCGCCCACGGCCACCGGGCGGCCGCGCAGCTCGGGATTGTCGCGCTGCTCGACGCTGGCGAAGAACGCATCCATGTCCACATGGATGATCTTGCGCAGGCCGGGCGCCTCGGCCTCGTCGTCCGTTGGGGCGGGAATCGCCATGCGGGGGGAATAAGCGCCCGCGCGGCCTGCGTCATCCGCTCACCTCGCCGGTGGCAGACATGGCGAAGCAAAAGCGTTTACCGCACCGCAACAGGCGGCTAGGGCCGCGGCCATGGCCACCAGAGTTGCACCCCACGAAATGCCGATGATCGGGCAGCGCGAGCTGGTGCTGCTGATCGCGCTGCTGATGAGCCTGAGCGCTCTCGCCATCGACGGCATGCTGCCCGCGCTTGACGAAATCGCGCGCGAGATGGGCGTGGCGGAAGGCAACCAGCGCCAGCTGGTGGTGGCGGTCTATCTCCTCGCCAATGGCGTGGGCACGCTGCTGCCCGGCTCGCTGGCGGACCGGCTGGGCCGCCGGCCCGTGCTGCTGGGCACGCTGGCGCTGTTCGCGCTGCTGTCCGTGGTGGTGACGCTGGTCCATTCCTTCGAAGCGCTGTTGGTGGTGCGCGGGCTGCAGGGCCTCGCCGCCTCGGGCCTGATGGTCGTGCCCTACGCGATCATCCGCGACCAGTATGAAGGCGACGGCATGGCCCGGCTGATGAGCCTGGTGGGCGCGGTGTTCATCGCCGTGCCGGTGGTGGCGCCCAGCCTGGGGCAGGGCGTGCTGCTGATTGCCGGCTGGCGGTGGATCTTCTTCTCGCTGGCGGGCTGTGCCGCGCTGGGCGCGCTGTGGGTGTGGGCCCGGCTGCCGGAAACGCTGCATCCCGAATACCGCCAGAAGATCGACGTGCCGGTCATCCTGCGCAACATGGGCGTGGCGCTCTTCAACCGGGCGGCGATCGGCTATGTCCTCGGCACTTCGCTGCTGATCGGCGCCGTGTTCGGCTATGTGAACAGCGCGCAGCAGCTGATCGGGGAGCATTTCGGGGCGGGCAAGTGGTTCCCGGTGGTGTTCGGCGGCACGGCGGCGATGATGGTCGTCTCCAACATCGTCAACGCCCGCATCGTGGAGCGGTTCGGCGCGCGGCGCGTGTCGCACACCGGCGTGCTGGTGTTCATCGTGGTCAGCTGCCTGCAGGTGTGGGCGGCGCATTATCACGATGGGGAGATCGCGCTGTTCCTGCCGCTGATGGCGATCAACCTCGGCCTGCTTGGCTTCCTCGGCGCCAATTTCGGCTCCATCGCCATGCAACCCTTCGCCTCCATCGCCGGCGCGGCCAGCTCGATCCAGAGCTTCTTCCGCATGTTCGGCGCGGCGGTGGTGGGGCTGGTGATCGGCCAGGCCTATGACGGCACGGCGCGGCCCTTCGCCCATGCGCTGCTGATCTGCAGCGTGCTGGCGCTGGCGCTGGTGCTGTTCAGCGAAAAGGGCGTGCTGTTCCGCCGCCTCAACGGACCGAAGCCCGCCGCGGCGGAATAGGCCGGGGGCTCAGCCCTCCGCCTTCTCCACCCGGGCGAGCAGCGCCTCCACCTGCACCTGCGCACCCGCGCTGGCGGTCAGCTCCGCCACCGTGCCGGCAAAGGGCGCGGTGAGGGCGTGCTCCATCTTCATCGCCTCCAGCACCAGCAGCCGCTGCCCGGCCTCCACCTGGTCGCCTTCGGCCACATCCACGGCGATGACCTTGCCCGGCATCGGCGCCAGGATCGCGCCATCGCCCAGCGCCGCCGCGCCCGACCCGCGCGCGGCGAGATCGAAGCGATAGGCGGTGCCGTCGGCGAACAGGATGATCGCATCCCCATCGCGATAGCCGGAGACGATGGCCGCCTCCGCGTCATCCTCCTCCGCATCCGCCTCGTGCACCTCGGCCGCTGCCTCCGCGAGGTCGATCGAGCGGAACACGCCGCCGCGGCCTAGCGTCACGGCACGCCTTGGCGCCGCATTCAGGCGGAAGCCGGCGAGCGGCCCATCCCCCGCATCCTCCATCGCGATCCGCGCCGCGACCAGCCACAGCAGCTCGGGCGGCTCTGCCGGCGGGATCAGCGCTTCGCCCGCGCGCTCGATGAAGCCGGTGTCCAGCTCCGCATGGCGGAAGGCGGCGGCGTCCAGCGCGCGGGCGAGAAAGCCCGCATTGGTCCGCACCGGCCATACTTCGGTGCCGGCGGTGGCGGCCAGCAGCGCGTCGATCGCTTCGCCCCGGTCGGCGCCGTGGCACACGAGCTTGGCGATCATCGGATCGTAGAGCGGGGAGACGGTGCCGCCTTCCTCCACCCCCGTCTCCACCCGGTCCGCCGGGCCGAAGTGGAGATGCTCCAGCCGCCCGGTGCTCGGCAGGAAGCCTTTGGCCGGGTCTTCGGCATAGAGCCGCGCCTCGATCGCATGGCCGGTGATCGCCAGATCGTCCTGCCGCAGCGGGATCGGCTCCCCGCTTGCCACGCGCAGCTGCCATTCCACCAGATCGACCCCGGTGATCGCTTCCGTCACCGGATGTTCCACCTGCAGGCGGGTGTTCATTTCCATGAAGAAGATGCGATCGGCGCGCAGCCCTTCGCTGGCGTCGGCGATGAATTCCACCGTGCCCGCGCCGACATAATCCACCGCCTTGGCCGCGCGCACGGCGGCGGCGCAGAGTTGCTCGCGCGTCGCTTCGTCCATGCCGGGGGCGGGGGCTTCCTCGATCACCTTCTGGTGCCGCCGCTGCAGCGAGCAGTCCCGCTCGAACAGATGCACCACATTGCCGTGCGTGTCGCCGAACACCTGCACTTCGATATGGCGGGGGGAGGTGATCCACTTTTCCAGCAGCACCTGCGTGTTGCCGAAGCTCGCCTGCGCTTCACGCCGGCAGCTTTCCAGCATCTCGATGAAGTGGCGCGCCTCGTCCACCTTGCGCATGCCCTTGCCGCCGCCGCCGGCCACGGCCTTGATCAGCACCGGCCAGCCGATCGCCTCGGCCTCCGCCAGCAGCCGCTCCGGGCTCTGGTCCTCGCCCAGATAGCCGGGCGTCACCGGCACGCCGGCCTCCTGCATCAGCGCCTTGGCCGCATCCTTCAGCCCCATGGCGCGGATGCTGTCGGGCTTCGGACCAACCCACACCAGCCCGGCCTCGATCACCGCCTGCGCGAAAGCGGCATTCTCGCTCAGGAAGCCATAGCCGGGGTGGATCGCCTCCGCCCCGGCCTGCCGGGCCGCGGCGATGATCCGCTCGCCCACCAGATAGCTGTCGGCCGCGGGCGAGGGGCCGATATGCACCGCCTCATCCGCCTGCCGCACATGCAGCGCGCGAGCATCGGCATCGGAATAGACCGCCACCGTGCGGATACCCATCGCCCGCGCCGTGCGGATGATGCGGCAGGCGATTTCGCCGCGATTGGCGATGAGCAGCGACTGGATCATGCTTCCTCTCCGTTTTTCAGAGAGATCTATACATCATCGGGCAGCGGCGTCATCGGGATCGGCGCCACCGGGCCGGCCATGCGCACCGCCACCAGGATTTCGCCGCGCGTCCAGCGGGGCCATTCCGCCGGCTGGGGCGGCCGGCGCAGCGCCTGCAGGAAGGCCGCTGCCACATGGCCCAGCTTGGCGAGGGCGGAGGTGTGGACGCGGTGGTCCCAGGCCGCCGCGCCGCGTGTACGAACTTCGCGGCCAATCGCGCCATAGATATTGGCGGCGGCCAGCACCGCCCACCGCTGGCGGAAGCGCAGCCGGGCCGCGCCCACCCGCGCCGCCGCCTCATGCTCGTCGGCAATGTCCACCAGCCGCGCGGCCATTTCCACCAGTTCCGCGCGATAGGCCGGCTTCATGTGCTGGCCCGGCGGAATGTCCGCCTCCACCAGCCATTCCACGGGCAGATAGCAGCGCCCGGCGGCATCGTCTTCCAGCAGGTCGCGCGCGATATTGTTGAGCTGGAAGGCCAGGCCCAGATCGCAGGCCCGGTCCAGCGTGTCGTGATCGTCCGCCGCCACGCCCATCACCCGCGCCATCATCACGCCCACCGCGCCCGCGACGTGATAGCAATAGCGCATCATGTCCGCCTCGCTGCGCGGGCGCCAGCCGGCCGCATCCAGCGCGAAGCCTTCGATCACGTCATCCGCCATCTCGGCCGTCAGATGCGCCTCCGCCGCCACCTGCCCCAGCGCATCGAAGGCGATATCGGCGGTGGGCTGCCCGTCCAGCGCCCGCGCGGTGAGCACGCGGATCGCCTCGATCCGGTCACGCGCGCCCTCTTCGTCCGGCCTCAGCGCGCCGCCATGGTCCTGCCCATCGGCAATGTCGTCGCAGCGGCGGCACCAGGCATAGAGCAGCCACGCCCGCTCGCGCGTCTGCCGGTCGAACAGCTGGCTGGCGAGGGCGAAGCTGCGGCTGCCGCGCGCAATGCTCTGCCGCGCCCGTTCCACCAGCGCCGCGCGCGGGCGGCCGCCGCCCACCTGGCGGGGCGTGGTGCGAAGGATGCGGGAAGGGGCAAGCAGGCGTGGGCGGGGCATCGGCGGCTAGAGATCCTCTGCCTTCATCTGGAAGATCGTGCGATGCGGGACATAGGCGGCCATCTTGGCCAGCAGCGGGTCCAGCGCTTCGTCCTGAATGAGGATGCCGCGATGGGCCTCGCGAATGAAGCCGGTATCGGCCATGTGGCGGTAGAATTCGATCAGCCCGTCATAGAAGCCGAAGGCGTTGAGCAGCCCCACGGGCTTGGCATGATAGCCCAGCTGCGCCCAGCTGACCGCTTCCCACAATTCGTCCATCGTGCCCACCCCGCCGGGGATGGTCAGGAAACCATCGGACAGATCGGTGAAGGCCTGCTTGCGCTGGTGCATGTTGGCAACGACATGCAGTTCGGTGCAATCCTCATTGGCCACTTCGCCGCCCACCAGCGCCTCGGGGATCACGCCGATCACCTCGCCGCCGGCATCCAGCGCGCCATAGGCCACGGAGCCCATCAGCCCCAGCTTGCCGCCGCCATAGACCAGCCCGATCCCGCGCCGCGCCAGCTCCTCCCCGATCTCGCGGGCCAGAATGACATAGCGCGGATCCGCCGGCGTGGCCGACCCGCAATACACCGCAATCCGCTTCATAATACCTCTCCGGCCCGGGGAGGATTAACGGGTTCGATCATCGCGCGAGATCCTCCAGCATCAGGCCGGCGGTGGCCTTGGCGCTGCCGACCACGCCGGGAATGCCGGCGCCGGGATGCGTGCCCGCACCCACGAGATAGAAATTGCCGATCACATCGTCGCGATTGTGGCCGCGGAACCAGGCGCTCTGCGTCAGCACCGGCTCCAGGCTGAAGGCGCTGCCCATATGGGCGTGGAGGTCGCCGGCGAAATCGCGGGGCGTGTAGTGGAAGCTGGTCACGATCCGGTCATGGATATCGGGGATCAGCCGCCGCCCGACCTCGTCCAGCACGCGCTTTTCCAGCACCGGGCCGATCTTCTGCCAGTCCACCGTCAGCTTGCCCATGTGGGCCACCGGCACCAATGCGTAGAAGGTGCTCTTGCCCGGCGGTGCCATGCTCGGGTCCGTCACCGTGGGGTGGTGCAGATAGATGGAGAAATCGCGCGGCAGCACGCCGTTGGAATAGATATCGTCGAGCAGGCCTTTGTAGCGGGGGCCGAACAGGATCATGTGATGCGGAATGCCCGGCCAGCTGCCTTCGATCCCGAAGTGGACGACGAAGAGCGAGGGGCTGAAGCGCTTGCGGGCGAGCCGGCGCCCTTCCGCCTTGCCGCGCGGATTGCTGCCCAGCAGCTCGCGATAGCTGTGCACGATATCGGCATTGCTGGCCACGGCATCGAAGCCTTCGCGCCAGCCGCTGGCGGTTTCCACCTCGCTCGCGCGGTTGCCGATGGTGTGGACCTGAACGGCGGGATCGCCCAGCCGCATGGTGCCGCCCAGCCGCTCGAAATGGCGCACCATGCCGGCGATCAGGCGGTTGGTGCCGCCGCGCGCCCACCATACGCCGCCGTCCTTCTCCAGCTTGTGGATCAGGGCATAGATGGAACTGGTGGTCATCGGATTGCCGCCCACCAGCAGCGTGTGGAAGCTCAGCGCCTCGCGCAGCTTCTCGTTGCGGACATATTTGCTGACGATGGAATAGACCGATCGCCATGCCTGGTGCTTTGCCAGCGCGGGGGCGGCCTTCAGCATGCTCCGGAAATCGAGGAAGGGCACCGTGCCCAGCCGCAGATAGCCCTCGCGATAGACCGCGGCGGAATAATCCAGGAAGGCTTCGTAGCCGGCGATATCGGCGGGATCGAGCCGCGCGATCTGGCGGCGCAGCTCGGCGTCGTCGTTCGAATAATCGAAATTCGTGCCGTCGGGCCAGTTGAGCCGGTAGAACGGCATCACCGGCATCAGCTCCACGTCCTCGGCGATGTCGTGGCCGCTCAGCGCCCACAATTCCTTCAGGCAATCGGGATCGGTGATGACCGTGGGGCCGGCATCGAAGGTGAAGCCTTCGCGCTGCCAGTGATAGGCGCGGCCGCCGGGCTTGTCGCGCGCTTCCACCACCGTGGTGGCGATGCCCGCGGATTGCAGGCGGATGGCAAGCGCAAGCCCGCCGAAGCCCGATCCGATCACGCAGGCGCGGCGAGTGGCGGGGGCGGGGGCGTTCATGCCGCCACCTGCAGCGCCGGGCGCGTGGTGGCGAGGGCGTGGAGCGCGCCCATCACCGGCACGGGCGGCCGCCCGCAGAGCAGGCGCAGCCGGTCACCCGGGGTGGAGCGGGCGGCATAGAAGCGCTCGATCAGCGGCTCCGGCAGGCCATAGAAGCGTTCGAACACGCGATATCTTTCCTCTGGGCGGGCGGCGCCGAACAGCATGGCGCCGAGGCGGCGATAGAAACGGGTGGCGCGCCAGTGGCGCGCGGCGCGCGCCTCCAGCATGGCGGCGAGCTGCGGCCCCGGCAGGTCGGCCGCCCCGGCGATGGCGAGCGCGGTGTCCACCGCGAAGGGGAGAGTATAGCTGGTGAGCGGATGGAGGAAGCCGCCGCGCGCGCCCGCACGGGCCACGCCGGTCACGCGCAGGCTGGCCTGCCAGGCGGCGAAATCGCCCCCGGTCACTACCGGCAGCACGCCCGTCTCGCTCGCCAGCGTGGTGCCGTGCCAGCCCTGCGCCGCGCAATATTCGTCGATCCGTTGCGACAGCGCCTGCCGGTCCAGCAGCGGGCTGTCCTGGTAATAGGTGTCCTCCACGAAGATCTCATGCGGGGTGAGGGGGAGGGTATAGACGAAGCGATAGCCGCCCGCCTGCTCCACCCGCGCGTCCATGATCGTGGGCGCCTGCACGCCATGCGGGGCAGTGGTGCGCAGGTGTCGGCCCATGAACACTTGCCAGCCGCCGGTCAGATGCGGCGTGGGGGCAAAGCCGCGGCAATCGATCACGGCGCGCGCGCCGATCCGCTCCCCGCCTTCCAGCGTCACGCCTTCCGCATCCAGCGCGGCCACCAGCGTGCCCGTGCGGATCGTGCCGGCGGGCAGGGCCTGCTCCAGCACCGCGGCGAAGTCGGCCGAGGCGAGCGAGCGATAGGGGGTGGCGAGATCGCGCGTGCGGGCCGGGAAGGCCACGCGATAGCCGCCTTGCCACTGCGCCGCGGGAAAGCGGTCCATCAGCGCCGCGCCTGCGGGGGAAAGGTCGCTGGCAAACCAGCTCCACCGGTGATTGCCGCCGGGCCGCTCGCCCGCCTCGATCAGGCGCAGGCGCAGATCGGGCCGGCTCCGCGCCACTGCCAGCGCGATGAGCCCGCCGGACAGGCCGCCGCCGACAAGGGCCAAATCGCAATCCCGCTCGCTCATGCGCCTGCTCTAGCGGATGGCGGCGGGGGCGCAACGCCTGTGCTGTGCGGGCCCGGTGGAACCGCGTGCGCGGCCGTGGGTTTAAGCGGCACAATTATGTGGGGTTCATGCATGAAATCGTTCGTTCCGCTGCTCGGCAGCGCCCTTGCGCTGGCGATCGCCAGCCCGGCCTGCGCGCAGGATTCCGCCGCGCGGGAAGACACCGTGTTCGATGGCGATTACCTCAGCGTCGGCGTCGGCGCGGCGGTGGTGCCCAGCTATGACGGGTCGGACGATTACGTCGTCTCCCCCGTGCCGCTGGTGCAGGGCTCCATCAAGGGCGTGGGCATCAACCCGCGCGCGGCGGGCCTCGCGCTGGATTTCGTGCCCGATGCCGCCGAAGGGCCGGGCTTCAACCTGGGCGTAGCGGGCCGCCTGCGGCTGAACCGGACGCGGCAGATCAAGGATCCCGTGGTGAAGAGCCTGGGCGAGCTCGATACGGCGGTGGAAGTCGGGCCGACGGCCGGCGTCCGCTTCCCCGGCGTGCTCAACCCCTATGACAGCCTGACGGTCACCACCGACGTGCTGTGGGATGTCGCCGGCGCGCATGATGGCATGGTGGTCAATCCCTCCATCGCCTATTTCACCCCGCTCAGCCGCGGCATGGCTGCCACGCTCAGCCTGAATGCGGAATATGGCGACGATTCCTTCGCCGATTACTATTATTCGATCACTCCGGGGCAGTCGCTCGCCAGCGGGCTGCCGGCCTATCAGGCGGATGGCGGCTTCACCAAGGCCGGCGCCTCGCTGCTGATGGCCTATGATCTCGATGGCGAGCTGGCCAATGGCGGCCTCGCCCTGTTCGCCGTCGGCAGCTATTCCCGAATGCTCGGGGATGCGAAGGATTCGCCGATCGTCAGCATCCGCGGCAGCGCCAACCAGTGGGCCGGGGCCATCGGCATCGGCTACACTTTCTAAGGCGCCCTCTCAGTCCCTCTCGCCCTCCTGCCGTTCGCGCAGGAGGGCGGAGGAATAGGGCGCGATCAGCGCCTTTGCCCGCCCCCAGTCGCCGTGCAGCCACAGGTGCTGCGCGCGCGGATCGGGCGGCAGGATCACCGGCATTGCATCGCGCCCGGCGGCGCGCAGCACCGCGTTGGCTGCGCAGCTGAGCAGGGCGAAGGCCGGCACTTCGCTGTCCTTCCACACCCCGGCGAAGGCGAACAGCCTCTGGTCCGTGGGTGCGAACCAGTGGCGGATGCGGCGTCCGTCGCGGTCCGTCCCCGCACCCCACTCCATGAAGGCGGTGGCGGGGACGAGACAGCGGAATTCGCTGTTGCGCAGATTGCCGATCCAGAACGGGCTGTCCGCATTGCGCACGCTGGTGACGCCGCGCCCCGCGCCATCGCGGGCGGAGGGCGGCGGCGGCACGCCCCACAGGCGCGGGATCATCCGCCGTTCCCCGACCCCCGGCCCTGGCGCAGGACGCGGCCCGGCAATAAATTCGCGCCCCGCGGTGATCACCGGCGCAAAGCCGCCGGGCGCCACATGCCCTCCTGCCCAGGGATCGGCCCCGGCCCGTGCGCCGAAGGTGCGGGCGACGGAATGGGCATCCGCATCAAGGCGATAGAGCATGGTCATGCCCGCCGGCCCCTGCACGCCGCCCGCCGCAGCCGCGCAGCGCGTAAGAAATCCGCCACGAAACTGTCGCGCAATGATCGCGAAATCGTCAACACGCCGTCCAAATCGCAGGCCATCGGTCCCGGCGCAATCGAGCGTTCAGGGAAACAACCATGCACCAGACAGTTTTTGCGCGCGGCCCGCAGCCGTGCCGGCTCACCATGCGCCAGATCATGGCCGCGCCGCTCGGCGGGCTGCTCCTCGCCGCCGCACAGCCCGCGCTGGCGGAAGAAGCCGCCGATGCCGCCGCCGACACCTCGCTGGCGGAAGGCGATCCGATCATCGTGATCGGCACCGCCACCGTCTATAACAACAGCGAAACCACCGAACCCATGGTGGCCCAGCAATCGCCGATCACCAGCCCGCTGGCGTTGATCGACAATTTGCCCGGCGTTTCCGTGCAGGAAGGTGACACCTTCGGCTTCGACGACTGGTCCACCAGCGTCAGCATCCGCGGCTTCCAGACCACGCTGGATACGCAGCAGATCGGCATCACAATCGACGGCCTGCCCAATGGCGGCAGCGCCTATGGCGGCGGGTCCAAGGCCAACCGCTTCATCGACACGATGAACATCGGCGGCGTGGCCGTTTCGCAGGGCACGGCCGACATCGGCGCGCTGTCGAACGAGGCGCTGGGCGGCACGATCGACTTCCGCACCGATGATCCGGTGGACGAACGGCGCATGCGCGTATCCGCCACGCTGGGCCAGTTCGATGCGCAGCGCTTCTATGGCCGCTATGACACCGGCCTGATCCTGGGCGATCAGGTGAAGGCGTGGATTTCGGGCAGCTATCAGGAGGCGACCGACTGGGCGAGCGAATCCGCCGACAACCACCGCACCCATTTTGCCGGCAAGTTCGTCACCACCGGGCCGATCCGCATCACCGGCTATGCCGCCTATGACGATACGCTGGAGAACAATTACGATCAGGTCTATTCGGCGCAGCAATTCGCGCTGGCGCCCGATACGGACCAGCTGATCGGCAACTGGACCGGCGTCCCCTATGTCGATCAATCCTATCGCCAGGTGTGGGGCACGCTGCGCGAAAACTTCTTCACCTATCTGAAGGCCGAAGGCAGCATCGGGGACTCGCTCGATCTCAAGGGCGCGGTCTACTTCCACAACATGGTCGGCCGCGGCGACTGGGCGCCCTATTACGTGGTGGACGTGCTGCCGGACGGCACCGGCCCGCAAAGCGAGCTGGTGCCCGGCAACACGGTGAACGGCGGGCAGCAGCTCGGCCGGTTCTATTTCGTGGATGCCAATGGCGTGGCGCTGAGTCCGATCGCGGGCTGCGTGGGCACGCTGAAGTTCCCCTATGGCGGCACCACCGATCCGGCGGTGGACCCGGCCTGCTACCAGGCGGATGCGATCCCCGTGCAGTCCTATCGCCACACCCATTATCGCAAGCACCGCATCGGCGGCACGGGTGAGGCGATCTGGCATGCCCAGCTGGCGGGCGGCGAGAACCAGCTGCGCGGCGGCATCTGGTACGAAGATTCGCCCCGCAAGGAACATCGCGACTGGCACCTGCTGGTGGATGCGCGCGTGGGGCCGGAATTCTACAGCGAGCCTTACTGGACGCAGTATAGCCGCGAATATCCGCAGACGACCTTCAAGTGGTATGCGGAAGAACAGTTCGAATATGGCCCCGTTACCGCCACGGCCGGGATCAAGCAGTTCCGCGCCACGGTGGACCGGCGCGACCAGTTCGGCCAGAGCGCCGATGTGGATCTGACCTCCACCTCCAAGGTGCTGTTCTCCGGCGGCTTGCAATATCGCGTGGTGCCCGATGTCACCCTGTTCGGCGGCTATGCCGAAAACTACAAGGCGCTGACGGACTCGATCCTGGAAGTGGCCGCGGCCGATCTGGACAGGCTGAAGCCCGAAACATCGCGCAATATCGAAGCGGGCGTGCGCTACACCACCGGGCGGCTGCAGGCTTCGGCCACCTATTTCAACAGCGTGTTCAAGAACCGGCTGATCTTCCTTTCGGCCAACAGCGGCTCCGGCATCGACTATCTGGGCGAAGGCAGCGGCACCTGGCTCAACGCCGGCGGCATCGACGCGGAAGGCGTGGAGCTGGTGGCCAGCTATCGCCTGCTGCCCTCGCTGGGCGTCTATGCCAGCTACACCCACACCGATGCCACCTATCGCGGCACGGGCGATGCCGATCTGGATGCGGAAAACGGCATTGTGGACGGCAACCAGGTCACCGGCATTCCCAAGGACATGTTCGTCCTTTCGGCGGACTGGAACAGCGGGCCCTTCGTGGCCGGCGTTTCGGGCAAATACACCGGCAAGCGCTTCGTCAACCGCGCCAACAGCTGGGAAGCGGACAGCTACTTCCTGACCGACGTCTATATCGGCGTGAACGGCGAAGGGATCAGCGATGTGCTGAAATCCATGTCGTTCCGGCTGGTCGCCAACAATGTGACCGATGAAAGCTATCTGGGCGGCATCTCCAGCGATGCGGCCTGGATCGGCGCCCCGCGCACGGTGAGCTTCACCGTAACCGCGGATTTCTGATCGGATGACCGGCAGCCCCGCCTGCCCGTGCTGCGGCATGGGCGGGCGGGGCGCCTCTTTTGTCGAAGCGAAGGATTGCGCGATGAGCCAGCAGGGCAGGGGATGGAATCGGCGGCAGGCGGTGGCCGCGCTGGGCGCGGGCGGCATCGCCGCGGGCCTGCCGCTGCGCTTGCAAGCGGCAGAGCCTGCCTCGGCCCGCTTCCGCCATGGCGTGGCCAGCGGCGATCCGGACAGCTCCAGCCTGGTGATCTGGACCCGGGTAGAAAGCGATGCCCCGCAGCAGGCGGTGGAATGGCAGCTGGCCACCGACGCCGCCTTCACCGCCGTGGCCCGCTCCGGCCGTGTCACCACTTCGGCCGATCACGACTATACGGTGAAGGTGCTGGTGGAGGGGCTCGAGCCCGGCCGCCGCTATCACTATCGCTTCGTGATGGATGGGGAGGTGTCGCCCGCCGGGCGCACGCGCACCCTGCCCACCGGCGCGCTGGACCGGCTGGGCGTGGCGCTGGTCAGCTGCTCCAACTATCCCTTCGGCTATTTCAACGCCTATGATGCCATCGCGCGCGATCCGCTGGTGGATATCGTGCTGCACACGGGCGACTATATCTACGAATATGGCGCCGATGGCTGGGGCGCGGAGGCCGGGCGCAAGCTGGGCCGCCTGCACGAACCGGCGAACGAGATCGTCAGCCTCTCCGATTATCGCACGCGCCATGCGCAATATCGCCGCGACGCGGGGCTGCAGGCGATGACCGCGGCGCATCCCTTCATTGCCTGCTGGGACGATCACGAAAGCGCCAACAATCCGTGGATCGGCGGGGCGGAGAACCACCAGCCCGCGCAGGAGGGGGACTGGCTATCCCGCCGCGCGGCCTCCATCCAGGCCTATTACGAATGGCTGCCGATCCGCGAGCCGGGGGTGGGGCGCAGCCGGGCGGAATTCTGGCGCAGCTATCGCTTCGGCGATCTGGCCACGCTGGTGACGCTGGAAACGCGCCACACGGCACGCGCGCGGCAGATCGACTATGCCGATTATGCCGGCGCCTTCACCAGCAAGGCCGATGTCGAGAAGTTCCGCCGCGACGTGCTGGGCGCGCCCGACCGGCCGATGCTGAGCCATGACATGGAACTGTTCCTGGCCGATGCGCTGTCCCGCTCCGTGGCGGAGGGGCAGCCCTGGCGGGTGATCGGCAATGCCGTGCCCATGGCGCGGATGGAGGTACCCGATCTGGTGGGCGCCGGCCTGCTGCCCGCGGCGGACACCCCGGGCCTCGCCCCCGCGGCGCAGGCGCTGGCGTGGAAGGCGCAGTGGAACCTGCCCTTCTACACCGACACATGGGACGGCTACCCCTGGGCGCGGGAGCGGTTCTACGATCTGTGCAGCAAGGCCGGCGCGCGCGACCTGATCGTGCTGACGGGGGATAGCCACAGCTTCTGGGCCAACCGTCTGGCGGATGGCGCCGGGCGGCCGATGGGCATCGAACTGGGCACGGCGGGCGTCACCTCGCCCGGCGATTTCCTCGAAAGCGGGTTCGACCGCGATCTCTCCGCCCGGCTCGACACCGCCTTTGCCGAAATGGTGGAGGAGGTGCTGTGGACCGACAATTTCCACCAGGGCTATGTGCGGCTGGACCTGCGGCCCGACGCGGCGCAGACCAGCTTCATCGGCATGTCCACCATCGAAAGCCCGGATTACCGGCCGCTGATGCTGCGCAGCTACGCCATCGCCCGCGCGGGCGGCAGCGTGGAACTGCGTGGCGGGGCGGGGGCCTAGCCGGCGCTTTTCAGCGTCTTGTCCCGCTGGGGATAGACGTCATAGGTCTTGCCGTTCACGGTGATGGTCTCGGCCTTGAAGCCGCGCACATCGCGGTCGCGCGCGCGGTGGCCGGTCAGCACCGCCGCATCCCCGGCCTTCGCCGCATCCGGCCCGAAGCCCGACCGCTGGGCGACGATGGGCGGCGAGAGATCGACCTCCCAGGTCTTCCCTTCGCTCAGCAGCTGCAGGTGCATATGCGGATTGCCGAAGCTGATGGACTGGATGGTGCCGGCAAGGCGGCTTTCCTCATCCTCGGTCCAGGCCCAGCCGTGGTGGGCGGCGGCGGCCACCGGCGCGGCGAGCGCCAGCGTGGCGGCGAGCAGGCGGGCATGCGTGATCATGGCGAATCTCCCTTTCGCCCTCCCGCGCCGCCTTCATAGCACAGGGCGCACGCCCTGTCCGCCGCCACGCTTGCAGGGCCGGCGGCGAACGCCTAGTCTGCGACTCATCCCCGGGGGAGCGCTGCGACGGCGCTTGAGATGGTGGCACGAGCCGCCGACCCGCTGAACCTGATCCGGTTAAGACCGGCGGAGGGAGGGAGCGGTTTTCATCCGGAAATCCGTGGCTCTCGCTCCGATCAATGGAGAGCATGTGCCATGGCCGATATCCCCTCCCGCCTCGAAATCGGCGTGACCACCGGGCCGATCCGCGGCAGCCGCAAGATCCATGTCGGCCCGCTGCAGGTCGCCATGCGCGAGATCGAGCTGGAGCCCTCGAGCGGGGAGCCGCCGGTGCGCGTCTATGACACCTCCGGCCCCTATACCGATCCCGCCGCGGTGATCGACATCGCCGCCGGCCTGCCGCAATTGCGCCGCCCCTGGCAGCTCGCCCGCGGCGATGTGGAGGAATATGCCGCCCGCGCCGTGAAGCCGGAGGATAACGGCCAGCTCGGCCCCGACCGCAGCGGCGGCGTGCCCGCATTCCCCAATGTGCACAAGAAGGTGCTGCGCGCGAAGCCGGGCGCCAATCTCTCGCAGATGCACTACGCCCGGCGCGGCATCATCACGCCGGAAATGGAATATGTGGCGGAGCGGGAGAATCTCGGCCGCGCCCGCCTCGCCGAATACCACCGCGAGGGTGAAAGCTGGGGCGCCGCCATCCCCGATTACGTCACGCCCGAATTCGTGCGCGACGAGGTCGCCCGCGGCCGCGCGATCATCCCCAGCAACGTCAACCACCCGGAAGCGGAGCCGATGGCGATCGGCCGCAACTTCCTGGTCAAGATCAACGCCAATATCGGCAATTCCGCCGTCGCCAGCGATGTGGCGGCGGAAGTGGACAAGATGGTGTGGTCGATCCGCTGGGGCGCCGACACGGTGATGGACCTCAGCACCGGCCGCAACATCCACGACACGCGCGAATGGATCATCCGCAACAGCCCCGTGCCCATCGGCACCGTGCCGATCTACCAGGCGCTGGAGAAAGTCGGCGGCATTGCCGAGGAACTGACCTGGGAAATCTTCCGCGATACGCTGATCGAACAGGCGGAGCAGGGGGTGGACTATTTCACCATCCACGCCGGCGTGCGCCTGCCCTATATCCCGATGACGGCGAAGCGCGTCACCGGCATCGTCAGCCGCGGCGGCAGCATCATGGCCAAATGGTGCCTCTCCCACCACAAGGAGAGCTTCCTCTACGAACATTTCGACGAGATCACCGAGATCTGCAAAGCCTATGACATCGCCTATTCGCTGGGCGACGGCCTGCGCCCCGGCTCCATCGCCGACGCCAATGACGAAGCGCAGTTCGCCGAACTCTACACGCTGGGCGAGCTGACCAAGCGCGCGTGGGAGCAGGACGTGCAGGTGATGATCGAAGGGCCGGGCCATGTGCCCATGCACAAGATCAAGGAGAACATGGACAAGCAGCTGGAGGCCTGCGGCGAGGCGCCCTTCTACACGCTCGGGCCGCTCGTCACCGATATCGCGCCGGGCTATGACCATATCACCAGCGGCATCGGCGCGGCGCAGATCGGCTGGTACGGCACCGCCATGCTCTGCTACGTCACGCCGAAGGAGCATCTGGGCCTGCCCGATCGCGACGATGTGAAGGTCGGCGTCGTCACCTACAAGCTGGCCGCCCATGCGGCGGACCTTGCCAAGGGCCACCCGGCGGCCAAGGTGCGCGACGATGCGCTGAGCAAGGCGCGCTTCGAATTCCGCTGGCGCGATCAGTTCAACCTCAGCCTCGATCCCGACACGGCCGAGCAGTATCACGACCAGACGCTGCCCGCCGAAGGCGCCAAGACGGCGCATTTCTGCTCCATGTGCGGCCCCAAGTTCTGCAGCATGAAGATCACGCAGGAAGTGCGCGATTTCGCCGCCCGCCAGCACAACAATCCCCCCGCCGCCGCGCCCAGCGTGGCCGAGGCGGAGGAAGGCATGCGCCGGATGAGCGAGAAATACCGCGAGATCGGCAGCGAGCTCTACATCGGCCAGGGAGACCGCGAGCATGACTGACAAGGCGAAGGGGCCGGCCTCCTATTTCCCCTCGATCGAGGCGAAATACGGCCGGCCCATCGCCGAATGGCAAAGCCTGATCCGCGCCCGCCAGCCCGCGAAGCACATGGAACTGGTGGCCTTCCTCAAGCAGGAACACGGCATGGGCCACGGCCACGCCAACGCACTGGTGGCCGCCACGCTGGCGGAGGGGTAAGGGCGGCGGGCTAACCCCCGCCCCACCCGCACCCGCCCATCCTCCCCGTCCGGGGAGGGGGACCAGCCGCAGGCTGGTGGAGGGGCACAGGCGGGTGGCGCCGTGCAGGTCAGCCCGCGCCGGGCGCAGCCCTGCCGCCATCCGCGACCCCGGCGGGGGCAAAGCCCGCCAACCATCCCCAACCCCGCTCAGCCTGAGCTTGTCGAAGGCTGCGGGCTGAGGGAGAAGATTGGCGATCCTCGTGGCTGCCGACGGCCTATTGCCGCCTTTCGGCTTGCTCATCCCTCGGCGTGGCGATGCTTATCGTGTAGAAGTGGCGCAAGACCTGCGGCAGGCGCGCCGCAGCGGTCGGCGTTGAACTATTCGCCATGAGGGCTGCTGCTGGCGATGATCTTTCGGTCCCGCTGGGTGGCGATGGGGCGGGCGGGGCTATGGCGATGCTCCCCGTCTCGTGAGTGAAAAAATATAGAAGGCAGAAAGTTAGATGAGTCTCATAACGCCAGAGCTCCGTGAAGCGTTACGTGATTTCGCAATAAAAGCTCGCGAATGCACTGTCTCAGATATCACTGACATGCAATTCGCGCGGTTTCGTTACCACAAAGGCACAGCTTTCGAGGTCTCGGATGCTGTTATTGAATCCCAGCGAGAGTTTATCAGACGAGCTATTAAAAAACTCGGGCCGGATAGGGGACATGGGAAAGTACTCGCGAAAGCTTTGTGGGATTTTGCTGCCGCCGAGAGCGACGAACATCGTATTAACGACCGAGCTGTCTTGGATGAGGCTCTGAAGCAGATAGAGGAGACATCAGCTTCGATCTGCGAATTTTTTCGTCCCTGTCCTTTGGTGCGCCTTCCTAGCGATGTGGAACGCATAGAGATTGGGCGTGTTATAATTGAAAAGTCGGAATCAAAAGTAAAAGAATTGGAGAAAAATAAGAATAATCTTAGGTTCATTATCGGTGATGATTGGGGGATTGGGTTGAATTTTGAAGGTGAAGACGTGAAGTGCTTTGCCAGCATACCCAAGACGATGTGGGCGATAAAACTTTCTGCGGCAGATCCCCTACGCGAAGAGGAGGCACTTTGGCTGGTAGATATTTCCCTGACGCTTTTAAGGTTAAGTGTAAAAAGGCCTGATCTCGGATTACTAGCCCCTAGCTTAGGAGATAATGAACCTCACCCGTTCTTGCTCCCGGATAGGAGCGACCACAGTTTGGCGATACTCCCGAACGGCACTGCGGAAATGGGAGGGCTGTCAACTCCGAATGTTTATGAAATCACGAGCGAAGGGGGCCGGGCAATTCACGAGCCCTTGACGCAACGCAAAATCGCAATGATTTTTGAGCCTCGTGCGGGATCTATCGCTGAGCGCTTTGCGCAAGGGTGTGGTTGGCTTACCAGGGGCCGCAGAAGCAAAGATCGTTCCGACAGGTTGCTGTACTTTTTTACGGCGATAGAAGCTCTTCTATCGGATTCGGATCGGAGCGCCCCAGTGGTCCAAACGATAGCTCGGCATTCCGCTACACTGCTCTCAGATGAACATGAGAAAAGAGAGGCGATAGCGCGGGATGTGAAGAATCTATACGGGATTCGATCCGCGTTAGTTCATGCTGGAAAGCGCGGTGCATACGATATCGATTGCAATTCCGCGCAATTAATCACCGAGCTTTTATACGCAAGAATTTGGAGCGACATCGATCTTTCGATTAGTCATCGAACACTTTTGGATGAGCTTGGTAGGGCAAGCTACGGTTCAGAACTTCGTGTACCGCTAAGAGAGTGACAACGTGACTGATGACATGGGCGCGGTTGCTCGAACCAGTCAATGATCTCCCGGCCGACCGACATGAACCCCACCGTCCAAGCCCGCATAGTCCAGGCCCTGTTGGGCAAGCCGGTGGTCGGCAACGCCTTCCGCGGCACGCTGGTCGAAGCGATCCTGAGCGAGGCGCTGGAGCCCGAATGGCGGTGGCGGACGGATAGCTGGGCGGCTTACGATTTCGAACATGCCGATGGTACGGGGCTGGAGGTCAAGCAGTCCTCCGCCTTGCAGGACTGGCACGAGCCGGGGCGGAAGCCCAATCCGGGGCGCTTCGATATTCGCCCCCGCACTGGCCGGTGGGAAGGCATGACGTGGATCGCGGAGCCGGGCAGGGTGGCGGCGATCTATGTGTTCGCCTGGCATCCGGTGGTCGATCCGGCGGTGGCGGATCATCGGGATGCGGCGCAATGGCAGTTCTTCCCCGTGCTGGCCTCCGCCTTGCCCGATCAGAAAACCATATCGCTTGAGCGGGTGCGCTCGCTTGCCTCGCCTGTCGGCATCGGCGGGATTGCAGAGGCTGTGCGCGGGCTTTTTGTCGGCCTGCGCTCGCCGGCCGGTGGCGACTGACCCGCGCTGGACCCCGGATCAAGTCCGGGGTGACGAGGGAGGGGGGCAGGCCTTCGCGCCGAGAGGGGGCTTCGAGCCGAGTGGGGGGCAGCCGTCGCGAGCGAGGGGGCAAGCCTTCACCCGAGCGAGCGGCCAGCGCCGCACTCCCACCTTCCCTACACCCCCGCCGCTGTGCTGCCATGCCGGGCATGAGCCAGCATCACACCCCCGCCGAATCGCGCTCCGCGCCCGTCGCCACGCCTGCCCCACCCGAGGCGCTGCCGCCGGACAACAGCCGCTGGACGGGGGAGAAGGCGAGCGCCTTCCTCCGTGCGCTGGCGCAGCATGGGAAGGTGGCGCGGGCGGCGCGGGGTGTGGGGATGAGCCGGCAGGCCGCCTATCGCCTGCGGGCGCGGGCGCCGAAATTCGCCGAGTTCTGGGACTGGGCGCTGGAAGAGGCGGCGAAGGCCCGCTCCGCCCGCCGCTCCGCGGCGCGCGAAGTCCATCCGCTGCTGCGGCGCGCGGGGTGACGGGAGGAGTGCGCAAGGTGACACAGGGCACGCCCGCGCATGACAGATGCGCCCGCCTCACGGTGACGGGTGGCGCGCGTATGGGTGACACTTCTTGCCGCAGGGTGACGGTTCGGCGCGCAAGGTCACGCATGGGCGCGCGCAGGGTTACGCAAAGGGGGTTTTTGCCCATGAACCCTGTGCCAGGCCGTTCCAGCCGGGCGGGGCGGGGCGGCTCCGCGACTGCCCCGATTTGCGCCATCTGCCGCAGGGCGGCCTTTCGCCGGGAACTGCCTGCCGGCGGGGCGGTTCGGGGTTGATGAGAACCCTCACCCTTGCTTCTGCCGCGGCGCTCGCGCTGCTTTCCGCCTGTTCATCCGGGGAGGAGGCGAACCCCGAGGCGGGGGCGAGCGCCACGGCGACGGACGCCGCCACGCCGCCAGGGGCCGCGTCTTCGCTGCCGGGCGCCTCGCCCACCGTCACAATGCTCACGCTGGATGGGCTGGGCGATCTCACCATCGGCGCTCCGGTGCCGGAAACCAGCAGCTTCGCCCAGCACGGGGCGCAGGCGCCCGGGAGCAGCTGCACCATCGCCACCTCGCCCGATTATCCCGGAGTAGAGGGAATGGTTGAGGTGGGCCAGCTGCGGCGCATCGCCGTGTCGCAGGGCTCCAGCGTGCAACTGATGGAAGGGATCGGCGCCGGCTCCACCGAGGAAGAGGTGCGCGCGGCCTTCCCCGGCTTCCGCGAGGAACCGCATAAATATGAGGAAGCGCCGGCCAAATATCTCACCCAGCCGGGCGAGGATCCGCGGCTGCGCTTCGAAATCGGCCGGGATGGCAAGGTCCGCAATATGTTCGTGGGGGTGATGCCGCAGCTCGCCTATGTCGAAAGCTGCGGGTGAGACGAACCGAGGAATCTTGCTAACCTGGGTTAAGTTCCTGCGGTTCAACGCAAAATGTGGCGATTGTGTGGAACGGGCGCGGGCGGCGCGGATTGGCGGAGGAGTGCCGATCCGATGGATGGGCCGATCCACCTGAGGAGGATGTCCGCATGAAGACCCGTTTCCTGTTTGCCGGCGTCGGCGCCCTCGCGCTCGCCGCCTGCGGTTCGAACAATGATGCCGATGATACGGCGATGACCGACCAGCCCACCGATGCCATGGCGACGAGTACCGATGCGATGGCCCCTGCCGCCGCGACCGCGCCGATGCCGCAGCAATTCGTCGATACCGCCGCCGCCAGCGACACCTATGAGGTGGAAGCCGCCAAGCTGGCGCAGGAGCACGGATCGAGCCAGAAGGTGAAGGATTTCGCCGCCCAGATGGTGAAGGATCACACGACCTCCACCGAAAACCTGCGCAAGGCGGCCGCCGAAGTGCAGGGCGTGACGGTGAACCCGCAGATGACCCCGATGCAGCAGCAGAATCTCGAGGAACTGCGCGGCGCGGGCGATGATTTCGATGCCACCTATGCCCGCCAGCAGGTGGCCGCACACCAGGCGGCGCTGGATGCCCTGAACGGTTACGCCCAGGGCGGCGATGCGCAGCCGCTGAAGGACTTTGCCGGCAAGACGGCCAAGGTGGTGGAGCACCATCTCGAAATGGCGCGCGAACTCACATGAGCCGGCAGGCGCAGTCTGGCGACTGGTTCGCCATCGGCATGCAGGGCTGGATGCTCTGGGCCGAAGCGGGAACGGTAATCTGGCTGCGCATGATGCGGCTTTCCGCCGGCGGTGCGCTGGCCGATCGGGAAGCGGCGCGGATGGTGGAGGAGAAGATCTCCGCCGGGGCTGACCTGGCGATGAAGCTCGCCACCACCGCCGCGCTGACGCCCGAAGTGGCCACGCGCACCGCGATCCGGCACTATCGCGCCAAGGTGGGCGCCAATCGCCGGCGGCTGACGCCCAAGGCGCGGTCCTAGGGAGTTAAGGTGGGGCGGGTGCGGTTCCCGCTTCCCTACGCGGCGCGAGGCGCCATATTGCGGGGATGACAGAGGATTCTCCCGCCGCCGCCCGCCTCCCCAGCCTCTATATCCCGCATGGCGGGGGGCCGTGCTTCTTCATGCCCGATCCGCAGGAAAATTGGGCGGGGATGGCGGCCTATCTCCGCGGCCTCGCCGCCAGCCTGCCGCGGCGGCCAAGGGCGATCCTGATCGTCTCGGGCCATTGGGAAGCGCCGGCATTCACCTTCACCGCGGCGGAGGGGCATCCGGGGCTGATTTACGATTACTACGGCTTCCCGCCGGAAACCTACCAGCTCGCCTGGCCCGCCCCCGGCGACCCGGCGCTGGCGGAGCGGGGGGCGGCGCTGCTGCGCGACGCGGGCCTCCCCGCCGGGCTCGATGCAGGGCGGGGCTTCGACCACGGTGTGTTCGTGCCGATGAAGGTGGCCTTCCCGGATTCGGACGTTCCCACCGTGCAGATGTCCCTCGCCCAGGGCCTGGACCCCGCCCTCCACCTCGCCGCCGGCCGCGCGCTGGCGCCCCTGCGGGACGAAGGCGTGCTGGTGATCGGATCGGGCATGAGCTTCCACAACATGCGCGGCTTCGGCAATCCGCAGGCGGAAGCCCCCTCCCGCGCTTTCGACGAATGGCTCGGCGCCGCGGCCACGGCGGGGGCGGAGGTGCGGGCCGACAGCCTGACGCGCTGGGCCGCTGCGCCCTTCGCCCGGCTCAGCCACCCGCGCGAGGAGCACCTGCTGCCGCTGATGGTCGCCGCCGGCGCCTCGGACGAAGCGGGCCAGCGCGATTACAACGAGCTGGTGCTGGGCACCGCGATCTCAGCCTTCCGCTTTGCCTGAACGGGCGATCCCGCAGCGCTTGAAGCGGGCGCGCGGCGGGGCCATGCTGCGGGGCATGAACCATCGCTTCGCCCTTGCCGCGCCCGCCCTTCTCGCCCTCGCCCTCGCACTCGCCGCCTGCAGCTCCGGCGGGGGCGCCGCCGGCGCGCCGGGGGACGCGGAGGATACGCAGCCCTTCTCCGGCATCGGGGCGGAGGAGGTGGTGCGCTTCACCGGCACCGAGCCATTCTGGGGCGGGGAAGTGGCCGGCCGCCGGCTGACCTATACCACGCCCGAAAAGCAGGACGGCGAGATGATCGAGGTCGATCGCTTCGCCGGCCGCAACGGCGTGTCCTTCACCGGGCGGCTGGCCGACCAGGACTTCGTGCTGGCCGTGACGCCGGGCGCCTGCAGCGACGGGATGAGCGACCGGACCTATCCCTTCGTCGTCACGCTGATGGTGCGGGGGGAGCAGCGAGAAGGCTGCGCCTGGACGGAGGCGCAGCCCTTCACCGGGCCCGATCAGTAAATTCCGGGCAGTTCCACCTGCACTGTGCGCGATGGCTGGCTCGGCACCAGCGGCACCTTGCCCTTGGGCGCGGCCGCCCTGGCGCCAGCGGAGATCGTGCCGCAGGCCCGGCCGGCGAGGAAATCGAGCGCCGCGCCAACCATGGCTTCCTGGGGATCGCCGAGCGGATGGAACAGGTCGTCCTCCGCGCTGCAGGTGACGGGCACCGTACTGGCGAGGCCGGTGTAATACTCACCCTGATGATCGGCATTCTCGATCTTCAGCGCGATCGCCCGCAGCCGGTCGTCACATTCCGGCCGGTCGAGCGCGATCTGGCCCACGGGCTTGCCATAGGTGTTGCCGCCCACCAGCGCCATGTTGGTGCGCAGATAGGGGACCATGCCGTTGATCACCAGTTCGCTGGCCGACGCAGTGCCGTGGGTGCCGATAAAGGCGATTCTCGTGGGGCTGATGCTTTCGGGCTGCAACTGGAAGGCGCGGCTTTCGTTGTTGGCGGATTTGGAATCGCGGAAGGTCACGTAATCGAAGATCTGCCCACTGCGGCCGCCGCCCATCAGATCGCCCACCAACTCCGCCACGGAGATCAGCCCGCCGCCGTTATAGCGCAGGTCGATGATCAGCTCCGTCACCCCCTGCGCCTTGAATTCTGCAAAGGCGGCGCGCAGGTCGGGCTCCGCCGTATCGATGAAGGTGCGCAGGTTGAGATAACCGACCTTCTTCGCGCCATCGAGGATGATGCGCGCGCCGAAGCGGTCGGAAACCGGGTCGATATTGTATTCACTGGCGCTGAGGGCGACTTCGCGCTCCACGCCGGAGGCATCGCGGACGCGGAACACGCGGGTCGTGCCCACGGTAGAGGGGCCGAGCGCATCGACGAGGCGATCTGTCCCGCCGGTCGCCAGCAAGCTGCTGACCGTCTGCATAGTGCCGCTGCTGGTGCCGATGGAGAGGATCTGCGTGCCACGGTCGATATTGGCGGCCAGCGCGGGCGCCCCTTCGTAGCTGTCGATGACGTAGAGCGCGTTGCCCACCAGGCTCAGCTGGAAGCCGAAGCCGGCGTTGGCGCCTTCCTCGTAATAGGCGTTCTCCTCCTCGATGGAGGTGACATAGGTGAAATAGCGGTCCCGGCTCTGCGCTCGGGCCGGTGCGACCAGGGCATCGATATAGGATTGCAGGTCGGGATAGGCCGATTTGACAATGTTCTTGTCCAGCAGGCTGGGGAAAAGATACCATTCGTCGAGCGCACGCAACGCCCAATCCTGCCGCGCGCCGAGCGAACAGGCCGCGGCGCTGGGGCTGGGGCTGGGCGTGGGGGTGGGGCTTCCGCCGGCCGAGGGCGCGGCGCTGGAACCGCCCCCGCCGCCGCATGCGGCGAGCAGCGCCGCGCCGCATGCGGACAGGGCGAACTTATTGTAACGCATGGAAAAAAGCAGGCCCACCATGATGTTCGGTTCCCCCCAGCCGGTGCTGACATTGCCTATCCCGCGCAGCCGATACGGGCAAGTACGTATGGCGGGTCAGGAATGCGGGAACCGTCGCCCGCTTTGGTGCGATTTCTCTGGAAACCGTCGACAGTTCGCGGCGGAGCCACCCCTTGCCAAGAAGGTGGCGAAGCGGCACAGCGCCGCATTCTTACGGATGCAGTGCATGAGAGGATTGATGGCCGAACCCGTTCCCGCATGGCTCGCTGAGGCTCTGCCCCAGGCAGGGCCGGAACATGGACGGTTGACGGTGGCGCGCCTCGGCGGCCCCGATCTGGTGGGCCGGAGTGGGTTCACCCTGCGCTCGGCCGCGTTCTCGGATGGCGATGCGCTCGACCCCTCCTTCACGGCGGGGGAGGAAGACGCCGTGGCCCCGCCGCTGGAATGGACCGCGCCGCCCGCCGGGGCGATGGAACTCGTGCTGGTGGTCGAAGATCCGCACGCGCCGGGGGCAGAGCCGTTCTGCCACTGGCTGGTATGGGGTCTCGCCGCGCAGAAGGGGCAGCTGCTGGAAGGCGAAGTGCCGCCGCGCGTGGGCAAGAACGCCTTCGGCAATTCCGAATGGCTGCTGCCCGATCCGCCGCAGGGCAGCGACCCGCATGATTACGTGTTTCAGCTCTTCGCGCTGGACCTGCCGCTGGTGCAGATGCCAGGCGCCACGCGCGAGGAACTGGTTGCGGCGATGAAGGACCATGTGGTGGGCGTGGCCCTGCTGACCGGCACCTTCGCCCGCAGCGACGAGGATTTTGAGGATTGGGACGAGGGTGACGAAGGCTGAGGCCACACCCGAAGACCATGTGTGTAGTGAAAGGAAGTAGTGATGGCGGCCAAGAACAATGCGCTCAGCAAGCCGGTCACCCTGTCGGGCGATCTGGAAGCAGTGATCGGCAAGGGCCCGATGACTCGCGCTGAGGTAACTTCGAAGGTGTGGGAATACATCAAGGCGAACAATTTGCAGGACAGCAAGGACAAACGCCAGATCAATCCCGACGAGAAGCTGGGCGCGGTGATCGGCAAGGACCAGATCTCGATGTTCAAGATGACCGCTGCGGTCTCCAAGCATCTGAGCTGATCCGGCCCGTCTCTCCGCCGGCCTCTGCTGGCGGCGACAGTGGACCCATGAAAGGGCGGCGTGGCTTCGGGCATGCCGCCCTTTTCTTTTCGGATATGCGATGAATTCACCCTTGCGAGGGTTTTGACTTGTCGCAATGCGCCGGCGCGTGGCATCATCCATTCCACGAAACGCGCGGGGCCACCGCGCTCCACGGAGAGGAACGGACCCGGATATGGCTACCATCGTCGGCGGGATCGCCACATCGCACACCCCCACCATCGCTTTCGCCAAGGATGCGAAGAAGTTCGACGATCCGGTGTGGAAGCCGATCTTCGAAGGCTATGAACCGGTGCAGCAGTGGATGCGGGACAAGAAGCCCGATGTCCTGCTGTATATCTACAACGATCACATGACGGCTTTCTTCGACCACTACAGCCATTTCGCGCTGGGCGTGGGGGAAAGCTATGGCCCTGCGGATGAAGGCGGCGGCCCGCGCGATCTGCCGCGCATCATGGGCGATCCGAAGCTGGCGCAGCATGTGGCCAAGGCCATGGTCGCCGACGAGTTCGATCTCAGCTATTTCCAGGGCAAGAACCTGGACCACGGCGCCTTCTCCCCGCTGTCCGTAATCCTCGATCACGATGCGGATGGCTGGGCAGCGCGGTTCCTGCCGATCGCTTGCGGCGTGCTCACCGTGCCGCTGCCCTCTGCGCGGCGGTTCTGGAAATTCGGCAAGTCGCTGCGCCGCGCGATCCAGTCCTATCCGGAAGACATCAAGGTCGCCATCGTGGGCACGGGCGGCCTCAGCCATCAGGTGCATGGCGAACGCAACGGCTTCAACAACACCGAATGGGACATGGAATTCATGGACCGGCTGGAGAAGCATCCCGAAGGCCTGCTGGATTATCCGGTGGCCAAGCTTGCCGAACTGGGCGGCTGGGAAGGCGCCGAAGTGGTGATGTGGATGATGATGCGCGGCGCCCTGTCCGAAGAGGTGGAGTGCACCCACAAGGCCTATTTCCTGCCATCCATGACGCCGATCGCCACGATGATCCTGGAAGAAAAGCCTGAGGCGGAGCCGCGCGAGAGCGACGAGGCGCTGCGCGAGCGGATGGAGTGGGACTGGGAAGGCGCCGCGGCGCTGGAGGGTACCTATCCCTTCACCATCGAGCGTTCGGTCAAGGGCTTCCGCATCAATCACTTCCTGCATTCGCTGATCGATCCGAAGATCCGCAAGGCATTCAAGGAAGACGAAGAGGCATGCCTCGCCGCGGCCGACCTGACGGATGAGGAGCGCGACCTGATCCGCCGGCGCGACTGGATCGGCATGATCCATTACGGCGTGATCTTCTTCATGCTGGAAAAGCTCGGCGCGGTGACGGGCGTCGGCAACATCCACATCTATGCCGCGATGAAGGGCATGAGCGTGGAGGACTTCCAGAAGACCCGCAATGCCGCCATCACCTATGGCGTGGGCGGGAAGGACGACAAGGACGACTGAGGCTACGCCCGGCGGCGGAAGGGCCAGTCCGTCGCGCCGCCGGTCCACAGCGCCAGCCAGATCAGCACCGGCTGCAGCGCCATGCGCGGCAGGTGATAGGCAAGGCCCCAGCCATGGTCGGTGCGGGCCATGTCCATGGCGAAGTGATTGATGTTCGCCGGCCAGACGCACAGCGCATAGGCGGCGAGGCCGATCCCGCCCGCCCTGCGCAGCCCCGGCCACCAGGGCTGCGCCAGCGCGGCGGCCCCGGCAAGCTCTGCCAGCCCGGTGAGTTGCACCACCAGTTCGGCCTGCGGCACGAAGCCGGGCATGATGCGCAGGAAGGGCGCGGGCGCGGCGAGGTGGAAGCAGCCGGCGACCGCATAGAAGGCGGCCAGCAGCAGGCGTAGAACGGTGCGGGTCAAGTGCCGGGCCGCCAGCCTTCGGCTGCCAGCTCGAAGCCTTCGAAGCGGAAAGCCGGGGCCACCACGCAGCTGGCGAGCGTATAACCTGCGCTGCCGGGAAGCGGCGCCGCAGCCTGCCATTCGGCGGGGGCGACCACATATTGCGGCAGGTCTCCGCCCAGCACATCGGGCCCCAGCCGGATCTCCCGCACGGGTCCGTCGGCATCGGCGGAGAGGGACAGCAGCAGCGGATCGCCGGTGTGCCACAACCAGATTTCCGCCGCATCCACCCGGTGCCAATGCGACCGCTGATGCGCTTCGAGCAGGAAGTGGATTGCGGTGGCATGGCCCCGCTCGCCCTCCGCGGCGGGGGCGCGCCAGGTTTCGCGATACCAGCCACCTTCCGGATGGGGGGAGAGGCGCAGCGCCTCGATCACTCGCTTGGCTTCGTTCATCGCCTCGCCCTCCCGTCTGCAAACCGGCCGGTGCCGGAATTGTTGCGCGCAGTATGTCGTTGCTGGTGTAGCATAGCCATATGACGATCCGCACGGGAATCGGTGGCTGGACTTACGACGGGTGGCGCAATGGCGCTTTCTATCCCGCCGACCTGCCGCATCGGCGAGAGCTGGAATATGCCTCCCGCCATGTCGCCGCGATCGAGATCAACGCCACCTTCTACCGCCTGCAGAAGCCGGAGAGCTTCCGCAAATGGCATGACGAGACACCGGAGGGCTTCGTCTTCGCGCTGAAGGGTTCGCGCTATGTCAGCAACCGCAAGGTGCTGGCGGAGGCGGGGGAAGGGGTGGCGCATTTCCTCGACCAGGGGCTGGTGGAACTGGGCGGAAAGCTCGGCCCCATCTGCTGGCAACTGGCCACCACCAAGCGCTTCGATCCGGACGACATGGCCGCCTTCCTCGATCTGCTGCCGGGGAGCCATGAAGGCCTGCCGCTGCGCCACGCGATCGAAGTGGGGCATGAGAGCTTCGCCTGCGCCGAATTCGTGCAGATGGCGCGCAAGGCGGGGGTGGCGATCGTCTGGTCCGAACACCCTGAGCGTGTGCCGGTGGGCGACCGCACGGCGGACTTCGCCTATCTGCGGATGCAGGGCATGCACAGCGACTGTCCCACCGGCTATCCGGCCGACGAACTCGATCGCATCCGCCGCATCTGTGAAAGCTGGGCCGGCGGTCATGCGCCGCAGGGCTTGCCATATCGTGCCGAACGCGCCGATAGTCGCGGCGGGCAGGGCGATGTGTTCGCCTTCATGATCAACGGCGCGAAGGAGCGCGCACCGGCTGCCGCCATGGCGCTGGCCGGCCTGCTGGGGGACTGACCACATAATGCGACATCACGCCATCGGCCTCGCCGCACTGCTCCTTGCTGCCCCGCTGGCGGCGCAAAGCCCGGAGCAGGTGGCCGAGGCCGCGCTGAAGGCCGCACCGGTGTGGGATGGGCACAATGACGTGCCCGAGCAATTGCGTGATCGCTACAAGGATGTGATCGCCGATTTCGACTTCCGCGATACGAGCCGCGCCCCGTCTAATGGCTGGAGCAAAGGCGGCATGCACACCGATCTTCCGCGCCTGCGCCGCGGCCGGGTGGGTGCGCAGTTTTGGTCCGTCTATGTCAGCGCCGACCTTCCGGGGCCGGAAGCGGTGGTGGCCACGCTGCAGCAGATCGATGTGACGAAGCGGCTGATTGCGCGCTATCCCGGTGATCTCGCGCTCGCCCTCACGGCAGAGGATGTGGAACGGGCGATGAAGCAGGGCCGGATCGCCTCGCTCATGGGCATGGAGGGCGGCAGCTCGATCGACGGTAGTCTCGCCGTGCTGCGCCAGATGTATGACCTGGGCGCCCGTTATATGACGCTGACCCATTCGAAGACGCTGCCCTGGGCCGATAGCGCCACCGACGCCCCACAGCACGATGGCCTCACCGATTTCGGGGTGAAGGTCGTGCGCGAGATGCAGCGGATCGGAATGCTGGTCGATCTCAGCCACACCAGCGAAGCCACCATGATGGATGCACTGGATGCGGCGCGCGCGCCGGTGATCTTCAGCCACAGCGGGGCCCGCGCGGTGAATGGCCACGCCCGCAACGTGCCCGATGCGGTGCTCGCCCGGCTGAAGGAGAATGGCGGCATCGTGATGGTGGTGGGGCTGCCCGGCTATCTGAGCGAGGATCTGCGCCAGTTCCAGGCCCGCCGGCAGGCGGAACAGGCGCGCCTCGCCGCGCTGTGGCAGGGGCAGCCGCAGGCGGTGGAGGCAGCGATGAAGACGTGGGATGCCGCGAATCCGGCACCCAAGGCCGCCGTCTCCGACATGGCCGACCACATCGACCATATCCGCGAAGTCGCGGGGATCGATTACATCGGCCTTGGCGGTGATTATGACGGGATGGACAGCGGGCCGGTGGGGATGGAGGATGTCTCGGGCTATCCGGCGCTGTTCACGGAGCTCGCGCGGCGCGGATACAGCCGGCAGGATCTGGAAAAGATCAGCAGCCGCAACATGATGCGCGTGCTGCGTGCGGCCGAAGCCTACGCCGCGGCGCACCGGGCGGACCCGCCGATAGAGACGCCCGTGGAGGGATAATCGCCGGCGCTCAGGCTGAGGGCGCGGCTTGCTCGCGTCCGATGATGGCGGTCGTCGCGCCGTCTCGCTGGCTATAATAAAAGGAGTCGAGCGCCTCGCGATAGGGCCCTTCCCCCTCCGCAGCCGCGTCGAACAGCGTCATCGAGCTGTGGAATTTCAGTGCATCAACGTGGCCCAGTATGGCTTCCGGGCTCCGCTCTGCCGACCACGCGAGCATGGCGCGGGTCGCTTCTTCCAGGCGGGGGCCGAGCAGCGGATGCGCAAGGTAGCAGCGCGCTTCGGCCAGATCGGCAATCGCATAGAATTGCGCGGTGCTGCTTCGCCCCAGGCCGATGATCTGGGGGAAGATGAACCACATCCAGTGGCTGCGCTTGGCGCCGGCGCGCAGTTCCTCCAGCGCGCGGGGGTAAATACCCGCCTGGGCCTGAACAAAGCGCGTCAATCCGCCACAGACGCCCATGATCGCACCTGCTTCAGCCTATAGATGTACTGCGAGCCGAACGTCCGCCAGCGATACGCGGCCTCAATCGCTAGTATCGTTGGGGATCGTCTGCAGCGGCGTATCGGAGGTCGCGCCCGGCTGCGGGGCGTCCATCTCGTCCATGCCTTCCGTAATGACCGTGCCGCCATCGCTATTGACCGCGCCAGACGTCTGCGCGGTGGGCGTAACCGCCGCTTCATCCGGACCTTCGTGAGTCGCTGCACCGATGATCCATACCGCCGACAAGGCGACGATCACGGCGAGGAGGCTGATACCCAGAATCCAGCGCACGACATGCGGGGTCGAGCCCGCGCGCACCTCGTCCGTTTCGGTATGAACTCCGGGGGTTCTGCCTTCCATTGCCTTCTCCGCTCCAATTCGGTGATTACGCCCATCCTACTGCCGAGGACGCGGAATGTTCCGCGGAGCGGGCTGGTGCACGCGCGGCGCTGGCTTCCCGCCTGCGCGGGAATGACGGGGAGAGGAGATGAACTTTCCCCTTCCCCCGCTGGTCCTGAGCCTGTCGACGGACGCGCGCCCGCGCGGTCCAGTCCGTCCGCTCTACCGCCTGCCCTTTAGTCCCGCAGCAGCTCGTTGATGCCGGTCTTGGCGCGGGTCTGCGCGTCCACCGTCTTCACGATCACGGCGCAATAGAGCGAGGGGCCTTGCGTGCCATCGGGCAGAGGCTTGCCGGGCAGGGCGCCGGGAACGACGACCGAATAGGGCGGCACATGCCCGCGATGCACCTCGCCCGTGGCGCGGTCCACGATCTTGGTGGAGGCGCCGAGATAGACGCCCATGGAAAGCACTGCGCCTTCGCCCACACGTACGCCTTCGGCCACTTCGCTGCGCGCGCCGATGAAGGCGCCATCCTCGATCACCACCGGGCCGGCCTGCAGCGGCTCCAGCACGCCGCCGATGCCGGCGCCGCCGGAAATGTGCACATTCTTGCCGATCTGCGCGCAGGAGCCGACCGTCGCCCAAGTGTCCACCATGGTGCCTTCATCCACGAACGCGCCGATGTTCACGAAGCTGGGCATCAGCACCACGCCCTTGCCGATGAAGCTGCCATGGCGTGCCACCGCGCCGGGCACCACGCGGAAGCCTGCGGTCCGGAAACGATTGTCTCCCCAGCCGGCAAACTTGCTCGGCACCTTGTCGAATGCGGGCGCGCCGGCGGCGCCGCCGTCCACCACCACATTGTCGTTCAGGCGGAAAGACAGGAGCACGGCCTGCTTCAGCCACTGATTGACCTTCCATCCGCCCATGCCATCGGGTTCAGCCACGCGTGCCTTGCCGGAATCGAGCAGTTCCAGCGCCGCTTCCACATCGCGGCGGACCTCGCCGCTGGCGGGGGTGACTTCGGCGCGGTTTTCCCAGGCGGCGGCGATGGCGGCTTCGAGCTGTGCGGTCATGCGGATACTTTCGTGCTGCTGCAAAGGATATGCCCGCGCCGCTAAACCGGCGGAGGGGGCAGGGCAAGGCGCGAAGCGGACCACGCCGCCCGCGCCCGTGGGGTCAGCGCATCAGCTGGCGGGCGAAATCGATCAGCCCGACCTGGCGCAGCCGCCGCAGCCGTTCCGCCTCCAGGATCATCTTCACCTTGCGGAAGCAGGTTTCGATGTCGTCGTTGATGACCACATAGTCATAGGCGTCCCAATGGCTGATTTCCGACTTGGCGCGGGCCATGCGGCTTTCGATCACCTCGTCGCTGTCGGTCGCGCGGGACCGCAGGCGCTGCTCCAGCGCCTCGATGCTGGGCGGGAGCAGGAACACGCGCACCACGTCGCCCTGCGCGCGCTGATAAAGCTGCTGCGTGCCCTGCCAGTCGATATCGAAGATGTAATCCTGCCCCACCTTCAGCCCGGCGCGGATTTCCGCGCGCGGCGTGCCGTACCAGTGGCCGAACACCTCAGCATATTCGAGGAAGGCATCCTCCTCCACCATCCGCTCGAAGCCGGGCCGATCGGTGAAAACGTAATCGACGCCGTCCACCTCCCCCGGCCGCATGGGGCGCGTGGTAACCGAAACCGACATGCGCAGTGCAGCGCCTTCCTCTTTCAGCAGGCGGTGGGCGATGGTGGTCTTGCCCGCGCCGGAGGGCGAAGAGAGGATGAACATCAGCCCGCGGCGGGCGAGCGTGCCGGATTCGATGATGGTGTCTGCCATGCGCGCTGTTGGCGCATGGCAGGGGCTAAAATCAACCCATGCCGTGCCGAGAAGCCAATGGCGGTGCGATCAGTCCTCTCGCCCCTTGAGCGCCTGTTTGGCCAGTTGCCGCCGGCCGTCGCGCTCCGCATTCCGGCGGTTGCGCCCGCGGTCGAATGCCACCTTGGCCAGCATGGCGCCGCCGACCAGCAACATGCCTGCTTTCGATTTCGTCGCCTCGCGCGCGACCACGGCCGTAGCGAGGGAGCGCATGCGCGGCTTGCCGTCCACAATCTCGCGCGCCGTTTCCGGATCATAGCGGGCACGCAGCAGCGCACGCTCCACGCTGCGACGGAACACGATCATGGCGCTGCGCATCGCCACATCGGCGATCAGAATGTTGGTGGCCGGATTGGGGCTGGGACCCTGGACCTTCTGGATGCCCTTGCTGATGCCGCTACGCGCCTTGCCCAGCGCCCGGCTCACCGGCCGCTTGCGATCCTGCGGTGCCGGTTCGGGCAAAATCGGGCGTTTACTCATCCGGCAGGCCTCCGCTGTCCGCCGGGCAGCGGTGCTGCGGCGGCGGGAGATTACTTCTTGCGGCCGAAATCGACCGTGACGACATTGGAACCGTCTTCCCCGGAAGCAACGGGCTTCTCTCCACCCTGTTCCGCAGCACCCGCGCCTGAGCCGTCGTTCTCCGCCGCGTCATGCGCGGTGGGTTCCACATCGGGCACGGCCGCCTGGAACTGCAACCCGAAATCCACCGCCGGATCGACAAAGGCGGTGATTGCCGAGAAAGGGATCTCCAGCTTGGCGGGCAGCTGATTGAAGCTGAGCCCCACGGTGAAGCCGCGGTCGGTGACTTTCAGATCCCAGAACTTGTTCTGCAACACGATCGTCATCTCGTCCGGAAAGCGCTCACGCAGATTCTTGGGGATGTTGACCCCTGGCGCGCCCGTCTTGAAGGTGACGTAGAAATGGTGGTTGCCGGGCAGAACGCCGCCGGCATCCTGGACCGAACCGAGCACACGGCCGACGACAGCGCGCAGGGCCTCCTGCACGATTTCGTCATAAGGGATCAGGCTGTCAGGCGTATCGTCGCTCATATGCGGCGATAGGTGAAGATGCGCGCGCGCCCGGTCAAGCAGGAATGCTTGCGAAACATGCCTCCGGGCGTATAGCGCGTGCCCCATGCGTACCGGCCGGATAGCTCGAAAGACCGCGGAAACCGACATCCTCGTCGAGGTCGATCTCGATGGCACAGGCGCCTATAGCGTCAGCACGGGGATCGGCTTCCTCGATCACATGATCGAGCAGTTCTCGCGCCACTCGCTGATCGACGTCACGCTGAAGGTGGATGGCGATCTGCATGTGGACCAGCATCACACCGCGGAAGACAGTGCTATTGCGCTGGGGCAGGCCATCTCGGAGGCGCTCGGCAGCAAGGCCGGCATCGGCCGTTATGGCCAGGCCTATTCGCCGATGGACGAAACGCTGGCCCGCGTGGCGCTGGACATTTCGGGTCGGCCGTTCCTGGTATGGAAGGCACGCTTCACCCAGGAAAAGCTGGGCGAACTCGATACGGAACTGGTGGAACACTGGTTCCATTCGATCGCGCAGGCTGCCGGGATCACGCTGCATATCGAACTGCTCTATGGGCAGAACAACCATCATGTGTGCGAGGCGATCTTCAAGGGCTTCGCCCGTGCCATGCGCAGCGCGGTGGAACTCGATCCGCGCAAGGGTGAGGCGGTGCCGAGCACCAAGGGGCAATTGGGTGGCTGAGGCGCCGCGCCATGTCTGAAGCCATCGCTCTCATCGATTATGGTGCGGGAAACCTCCATTCGGTGCTGAATGCGCTGCAGGCCGCCGGCGCCAGGCAGGTGACGGTGACGGCCGATCCCGAACTGGTGCGCGGCGCGCGGCGGATCGTGCTGCCGGGTGTCGGCTCCTTCCGGGCCTGTGCGCAGGGATTGAAGGGCATTCCCGGCTTGGTGGAGGCGCTGGAGGAGCGGGTGCTGCAGCACGGCGTGCCGTTCCTCGGCATCTGCGTGGGAATGCAATTGCTCGCCACGCGCGGGCTGGAGCATGGCAGCACGCCGGGGCTCGGCTGGATCGCGGGCGAGGTTCACCGGATCGAGCGTACCGATCCGGCGATCAAGGTGCCGCATATGGGCTGGAACGACGTAGAGCCCACCGCGCATCCCGACGGCGCCGGTCTGATCGAAGGGGGCGAGGCCTATTTCCTCCACTCCTATGTCTTCCAGCCTGAAAACGGCCACGACATTGCCGCGATGACGGATCACGGCGGCGGGCTCGTTGCCGCGGTGGCGCGGGACAATATCATGGGCGTCCAGTTCCATCCTGAAAAGAGCCAGCGCTACGGGCTGGCCTTCCTCAGCCGCTTCCTCGAATGGGATCCCGCATGATCGTCTTCCCCGCCATTGACCTTAAGGGTGGCCAGGTGGTGCGGCTGGCCGAAGGCGATATGGATCGTGCCACGGTCTATGGCGATGATCCCGCCGCGCAGGCGCTGCTGTTTGCGGAAGCCGGGGCCCAGCACCTGCATGTCGTCGATCTCGATGGCGCCTTCGCGGGCGAAAGCCGCAATCGCGAGGCGGTGGAGCGCATTGTCGAGGCCTTTCCTGGCTATGTGCAACTCGGCGGGGGCATTCGCACGGCCGAGGCGGTGGAGGGCTGGTTCAACCTGGGCGTCGCGCGGGTGGTGATCGGCACGGCCGCGTTGAAGGATCCGCAATTCGTCAGGGACATGGCGCGCACCTGGGAGAACGGCATCGTCGTTGCCGTGGACGCGCGCGACGGGATGGTGGCGACGGAAGGCTGGGCCGAAGTGTCGGACGTATCGATCGTCGACATGGCCCGCCGCTTTGAAGATGCCGGCGTTGCCAGCCTGCTGTTCACCGACATCGGGCGCGACGGGCTGCTCAAGGGCTGCAATGTGCAGGCGACAGTGGATCTGGCGCGCGCCACGGAGCTGCCGGTGATCGCCAGCGGCGGCGTGAAGGGGCTCGACGATATCCGCATGCTCGCGCTCCATGCTGCCGACGGGATCGAGGGCGTGATTACCGGCCGCGCGCTCTATGACGGACGGCTTGATCTCGCGGCGGCGCTGCAGATCGCGGCGCGAGGCTGATGGCGGTGGCGCTCGTCTCGGCCGTTTTCGTCGCCCTGCTCGCGCTCGTGGTGGCGAGCGATCTTTACCAGCGGCAGGCGACGCTGGGCGCGGTGGTGGCCCGGCGCGATCGTGCGCCGCGCACCTACTGGCTGCTGATCGCGCTGTGGAGCGCCTGCCTGCTTGCCAGCCTCGCCATCATGCTGGACGGCCTGACGCAGGAGCGCGAGTGCGGGCCGGAGGCGGGCTGCCTCGGCATCGTGCTGGAGGTATTATGACCGTCCGCGTGCGCGTGATCCCCTGCCTCGACGTTGCCGATGGCCGCGTGGTCAAGGGCGTCAACTTCGTCGATCTCAAGGATGCCGGCGATCCCGTCGAACAGGCGCGAGCCTATGATGCTGCGGGCGCGGACGAGCTGTGCTTTCTCGACATTTCCGCCAGCCACGAAGGGCGCGGCACCCTGCTCGACATTGTCCAGCGCACGGCGGAGGTGTGCTTCATGCCGCTCACCGTCGGCGGCGGCGTGCGGACGGTGGAGGATGCGCGGGCGCTGCTGCTGGCTGGCGCGGACAAGGTGGCGGTCAACAGCGCGGCCGTTGCTCGGCCGGAAGTGGTGGCCGAAATCGCCGATCGTATGGGCAGCCAGTGCGTCGTCGCCTCGGTCGATGCCCGCCGCACGGGCGCGGGCAAATGGGAGATATTCACCCATGGCGGCCGGCGGCCCACGGGGCTGGACGCGCTGGAGCACGCGACCAAGCTGGCCGAGCTTGGTGCGGGCGAGCTGCTCGTTACCTCGATGGATGGTGACGGTACGCGGCAAGGCTATGATCTGGACCTCACCCGCGCGATTGCGGATGCAGTGCCGGTGCCGGTGATCGCCAGTGGCGGCGTGGGCACGCTGGACCATCTGGTGGAAGGCGTGACGCATGGCCATGCCAGCGCGGTCCTGGCCGCCTCGATCTTTCATTTCGGCACTCATTCCATAGCCGAGGCGCACGCCGCCTTGCGCGCCGCAGGGCTGCCGGCCCGGTCCTGAATGGCGCCCGCCTGACGGATCGCTGCCGCTTGACGGGCGCCGCCCGCTTGCCCATGCCGCGCGCATGGGAACGCCGAACGAAACGCTTGCACGATTGGAAGCCCGGATTGCGGAGCGGGCCTCCGCTTCGCCGCAGGAGAGCTATGTCGCGCAGCTCAATGCGCGCGGCCTGCCGGTGATTGCCCGCAAGCTGGGGGAAGAGGCGACGGAGACGCTGATCGCCGCCCTCACGGGGAGCGAGGCGGAACTGGTCGGGGAAGCGGCGGACCTGCTGTTCCACCTGATGGTCCTGCTCGGCGCCCGCGACGTGCCGCTGGCCGACGTGCTGGCAGAGCTCGACCGGCGCGAAGGCCTGTCCGGCCTGGAAGAAAAAGCTGCGAGGGAAGCCTGATGCCGATCGATCCCGCACTGCCGTATGACCGGGAGAATATCTTCGCCAAGATCCTGCGCGGGGAGATCCCGTGCAAGAAAGTGTATGAGGATGAGTGGGCGCTCGCCTTCCATGACATCGCACCGCAGGCCCCGGTGCACATTCTTGTGATCCCCAAGGGCGAATGGGTGAGCTGGGACGATTTTTCCGCCCGTGCAGCGGCGGAGGAGATCGCTGGCTTCGTGCGGGCCGTAGGCCATGTCGCGCGGGAGCAGGGGTTGGTGGAGCCGGGCTATCGTCTGCTCGCCAATGTCGGCGCACATGGCGGGCAGGAAGTGGCGCATCTGCATGTTCACCTGTTCGGCGGCCGGCCGCTGGGTCGGATGATCGCCGCCTAGCAACCGCCTGCCGCGATTGGCCCTTTTCCCCGAGTCGCGGGGTCGCTAATCCGGCGTTCAGCGATGATAACCGATCCCCAGCCGCCTTCCGGCCAGTTCCATGGCCCGCTGCACCTGTTCCCGGTGCGCGTTTATTACGAGGACACGGATCTGTCGGGCATCGTCTATCATGCCAATTATCTGCGGTGGTTCGAGCGAGCCCGTTCCGACATGCTGCGGCTGCTGGGCATAGACCAGCGCGCTGCGCATGAGGCGGGAGAGGGCACTTACGCCGTGGTGGACATCGCCATGCGATTTGCTCTCCCCGCGAAGCTCGATGACGCTATAGTGATCGAAACCCGCGCCACGGAACTGCGCGCCGCCAGCGTCAGCCTGCGGCAAAGGGCCGTGAGAACGACGGAGCGGGCGCGGGATCTGCTGGTGGAGGCTGACATAAGGGTCGGCTTCATCGGCCAGCAGGGACGCCCGCGTCGCCAGCCCGCCGCCTGGCGGGAAGCCTTCACCCCCCTCCTCGACGCGAAAGACGCCGAATGATCCTAGACATGATGAGTGCAGCAGGCGCCTCGGCGCCGACCCGGCTCGACCCGCTGCAATTGTTCCTCGATGCCGACATCGTCGTGCAGCTGGTCATCACCGGCCTCGTCCTCGCCAGTATCTGGGTGTGGACGATTGTCGTCTCCTTCTCGATGAAGATGGGCAGCGTGAAGCGCCGCTCGCGTGAGTTCGAGGAAGATTTCTGGCAGTCGGAAAATCCCGAAGCCATGCTGGGCGGCCGCAAGGGGCAGGCCAATCCGTCCGCCCGCGTCGCGGCGGCGGGCCTGGATGAGCTGAAGATATCCACCGCGGGCGGCGTGCGCGATCGCGAAGGCACGCGGCAGCGGGTGGCGCTGGCCATGGAAGGGCAGGTTGCCGTCGAAAGCGATGCGCTGGCGGAGCGACTCAACTTCCTCGCCACCACTGGTGCCGTCGCCCCCTTTGTTGGCCTGTTCGGCACCGTATGGGGCATCATGAACAGCTTCTTTCAGATCGGCAGCCAGCAGAACAGCTCTCTCGCCGTGGTTGCCCCCGGTATTTCGGAGGCGCTTTTCGCCACGGCCATCGGCCTGTTCGCGGCCATCCCGGCGGTGATCGCCTACAACCGCTTCAGCCACCGGGTGGATGGTTTCCAGGCCCGCCTGCAGCGCTTCGCAGACAAGGTGAGCGCGCAGATCGGGCGTGAGTTGGACCGCGCCTGATGGCGATGGGTCTCCACACCTCGCGTCGGCGCGGCCGTTCGAGCCGGCGGACGCCTATGGCGGAGATCAACGTCACGCCGCTGGTGGACGTGATGCTGGTGCTGCTGATCATCTTCATGGTGACGGCGCCCATGCTGGCCAGCGGCGTGCCCGTGGACCTGCCGGACAGCCGCGCCAATGCGCTGGAGCAGGAACAGGACCAGATCACCATCTCCATCGATCAGGCCGGCTTCATCTATGTCGATGATGCGGTGGTCGAAGGCGGCGCTTTCCCCTCCGTGGTCTCGGGCTTCTCCTGCGGCGCGCCGCAAGGGCCGCTGATCACTCTGCGGGCGGACCGCGGGCTCGATTATGGTCGCGTCATGGCGGTGATGGGCGAGCTGAACCGCGCCGGCTGCAACCGCATTTCCCTGGTCACCCAGGGTTCAGTCGAGGCTCCATAGCCGCAGGTCATGGCAGCTTCCGCTTCCCTGTCGCGAGAGGAACGCATCGGTCTCGGCATCGCCGCCGCCGCGCATGTGGCGCTGGTGGCGGTGCTCGTGTTCTACGACAAGTCGCCCCCGCACCAGATCCCGGTGCCCGAGCGGATGGAGGTCAGCCTGGCGAGCGAGGTGAGCCTCCGCTCCACCGCGCCCGATCCCGCCGAAGCACCGCAGGCGGCCGTTGCCCCGGAGCTTTCGGCCGAGCCCGAGCCGGTCGCTCCGCCGCCACCGCCCGCGCCGGAGCGGGTCGAGCGGCCGGCAGAGCAGCCCGTGACCCCGCCGGCGCCGCGTGCCGCCGCCAGCTCCCGGCCGGCCCCGCGGCCCACCGCTCAGCCACGGCCATCCCAGCCACAGCCCAAGCCCAGCGCCGCGCCGCGCCAGACGCGGCCGGACCCCAAGCCCGCGCCCAGTCCCTCGCGCAGTTCGCGCCCCACCGGCACCCGCATCGGATCGGATTTCCTGTCCGGCGCGGGCGCCAGCGATGGGTCGGACCGCGGCAGCCCGGCAAAGGAGGCGGGGCCGGCAGTTACGGCATCCATTCAAGCTGCCATGGCCCGGCAAATCAAACCGCACTGGTCGGCGCCGCAGGGTGTCGATACAGAAAAGCTCGTCACCTATCTGAATTGGGATCTCAATCCCGACGGAAGTCTGAAAGGCCGCCCAACCTGCGTTAGGCAGACGGGTGAGACGCCATCAAATAGTCCGCAGAAAGCGCTGCACTGCGAGCGCGCAATCCGTGCGATCCAGCTGGCCGCACCATTCAACCTGCCCGAGGAATACTACAACATCTGGAAGAGTCCTCGGAATGTGAAATTCGATAGGAATCTGTGATGATCACCCGCCTTGCCCTCGCCCTTTCAGTGAGTTTGGTGGCTGTGCCCGCCGCTGCACAGAACACAACACCACCGCCGGTCGTCACACCCGCTCCGGCGGAACCGGCCGCTGCTGGAACGGATCAGGACGAAGGCTTTACGTTCACTGTCACGGATGAGAACGCCTGGCAGGATCTGGGCATCGCCATTCCCGCCTTCGCCACCAGTCGCGACGAGCCCACGCCAGCCAATTCGCAGGGCACTCGCGCGCTCGGGATGGAACTGGCCCGCGTGATCTTCAACGATCTGCGCAACAATGGCCTGTTCCGCCCCGTGGGGCCGGACGCGCTGCCCAAGCCGGCATATGACCAGATCACTGCGCCCGCTTGGAACGTGTGGAGCGGCCGCTCGGCCGAGATGCTGGTGCAGGGCTATGTTCGCGCGAACGAGGACGGCCGGCTGACGGTGGGCTGCTATCTCTATGACGTGCAGTTACAGGACCAGCTGGTGCGCGAAGGTTGGGTGGTGCAGCCGAACGAATGGCGGCGGGCGGCGCACAAATGCGCGGACCTCGTCTATTCGCGCCTGTCCGGGGAAAGCCCGTTCTTCGATTCCAAAATCGCCTATATCGCGGAGACGGGGCCGAAGGATCACCGCATCAAGCGCCTGGCCATTATGGATTCGGACGGGGCAAACCACCGCTTCATCACCAATGGGCAGGCGACGGCGCTGACCCCCCGGTATTCCCCCGACTATTCGAAGATCGTCTATCTCAGCTATCTGAACGGCAACCCGCGCATCTACATCTACGACATCGGCACGGGCAAGCAGACGCTGGTGACGCAGAGCAACAACCCCACCTTCGCGCCGCGCTGGTCGCCCGATGGCAAGTGGATCCTCTATTCCATGGCAATCGCGGGCAATACCGACATCTATCGCGTGCCGGCCACCGGGGGGCAGAGCCAGAAGCTGACCGACAGCCCCGGCATCGACATCGGCGGATCCTATTCGCCCGATGGCAGCCAGATCGTGTTCGAAAGCGATCGGTCGGGCAGCCAGCAGATCTATGTGATGAACGCCGATGGCTCCAACCAGCGGCGCATCAGCTTCTTCGGCGGCCGCTCGGCCACGCCGGAGTGGAGCCCGCGCGGTGACTTGATCGCCTTCACGCATATTGCCGGCGATCTGCGTATCGCAGTGATGACCCCGGCCGGGCGCAACATGCGCTATCTCACCAACAGCTGGCAGGATGAGGCGCCGACCTGGTCGCCCAACGGCCGCATCGTTCAGTTTTTCCGCACTGCCAAAGGATCGGGGGAAGGTTCCCTGTGGCAGGTGGATCTCACCGGCGAGAATCTGCGCAAGCTGCCCACGCCGGTGGGTGCATCGGACCCGGCCTGGGGACCGGTTCTGCCGTAAAACCATTGCTTTCCCCATGGGCCGCTTTCGCTATAAGTCATTTTAGGATTTGAGGAGGACTAAGCATGCAGAAGATCGCTATAGCCCTGACGGCCGCCAGTGCGCTTGCCCTGGGGGCCTGCGCCAAGAAGGCTCCGGAAACGCTGCCGCCGGCTCCGCAGCCGACTGCAACGACGCCGGCACCCGCGCCGACGCCCGCGCCCACCGGCCCGGTCCCGGGTTCGCAGACCCATTTCAAGCAGGCCATGGCCGGCAAGGATGTGATCTACTTCGATACCGACAAATACGATATCGACAGCGAGGATCAGGCCGCCCTGCGTGCGCAGGCGCAGTATATGTCGCAGTATCCGAACATCCGCGCCACGATCGAAGGGCATTGCGACGAGCGCGGCACGCGCGACTACAACCTTGCGCTGGGTGAACGCCGCGCCAATGCGGCGAAGAACTATCTCGTCAGCCTGGGCGTGCCGGCTACGCGGGTGACCACGATCAGCTACGGCAAGGAACGCCCGGTGGCGCTGGGTTCCAACGAAGCCGCCTGGGCGCAGAACCGCCGCGCGGTGACGATCGTTCTGAACTGATTTCAGCGCAGAAGGTGCAGCGCCGGCCATTCCGGCAGCGCTGCTGAAAAGGCGGGCGCGGCGATTTCGATCGTCGCGCCCGTCTGCATTTCGCCGTCCGCGAAGAGATCGGACGGATGGGCAGAGCCGGGGGCGAGCAGCGCCAGCGCGGCCAGCGCGAAGATCGAAAAGGCGGAAGAGAGGGCGAGTTGCCGGGACATGTCTGTGCTTCGTAACGGGGAGATGGTGCCGCATATGGTCAGTCCTTCCGATATTGCAATGCAGCATGGACGAAGGGATGATGCCCGCCGACGAGCGGCTACCCCTGTTCGCGAGCGGCCCGAGCGGCTATATGGAGCGCATGCACTTGAGCCGGTTTCGCTGATGTCCCGTTCCCGCCGATCGATGGACTGGGGCTTCCCCCGCTGGCGTGGTTATGAAAGCGCGCGCGAGGCGGCGAAGGTGCGCCTGTGCGATCGCCATGGCTGCGAAGAGCCGGGCGATTGCCCCGCGCCCAAGGCGCCGAACAGCCCGGAGCGGTGGTATTTCTGCCAGCGCCACGCCGCCGAATACAATCAGAAGTGGGACTATTTCGAAGGGCTGGAGAAGGCGGAGGCGGAAGCCCGCGCCCGCAGCGAACAGCGCGAGAACGCCGGCTATGCCGAAGCGGCGCATTACGGCTGGGCCGGCAGCGGCGACGGCAGCCGAAGTGCGGATGAAATGCGTGCGCTGGAAGTGCTGGGGCTGGAAAGCGATGCGGATTTCCCTGCGATCAAGAAGGCGTGGCGGGACCGGGCGAAGGAAGTCCATCCCGATGTGAAGCCCGGCGATGCCGAGGCGGCCCGCCAGTTCCAGGCCTATAGCGTGGCCTATGAAGTGCTGCGCCAGGCCGAGGAACGGCGGGAGTGGAGCGGCTAGCCGCCCCGCCTGCGCCCCCGCTTACACCGCCTCCAGCGCCTGCGCGAAATCGGCGATCAGATCATCGGCGTCCTCTATGCCGATGGAAATCCGCACCAGATTATCAGTGATCCCCAGCTGGGCGCGCCGTTCCGGGCTGACGGAAAGATGCGTCATTCCCGCCGGATGGCTGGCAAGCGTTTCCGTGCCGCCCAGGCTCACCGCCAGCTTGGCGATGCGCAGATTGTCTAGGAAGCGGAAGCTCTCCGCCTCCCCGCCGTCGATGAAGAGGGAGAAGGTGCTGCCCGGCCCGCTGCAGTGGCGATCATAAATATCCTTCTGCCGCGTGCCTTCCGGCAGCAGGCTAAGGAAGCCGACGCCGCTGACCTTGGGGTGATCCTTCAGGAAATCGCACACTTTCACCGCGTTTTCGGTGGCGCGCTGCATCCGCAGCTCCACCGTTTCCAGGCTGCGCAGCAGCATCCAGGCGGTGTTGGGATCGCAGATGCCGCCCATGGTGTTGCGCAGGCTGCGCACCGGGTCCATCCACCGCTTGGCGCCGGCCACGCTGCCCGCCACCAGGTCCGAATGGCCGCCGACATATTTCGTCAGTGAGTAGACGACGATATCCGCCCCTTGGTCCAGCGGGCGCTGCCACAGCGGACCGAGAAAGGTGTTGTCGATCGCAATCGGCGTCTGCGCGGGGTCGAGCGCCGCATCGCGCGCGGCCCGCACCGCTTCCACATCCACCAGCGCATTGGTGGGATTGCCGGGACTTTCCAGATAGATCATCGCCACCCGGCCGCCCTGCTGCGCGGCGCGATCCTTCGCCTCCGCCAGCACCGCGTCCAGTTCCTCGCGCGTCGCACCTGCGGGAAAATCGACATAAGTCACGCCGAACTTGCCCAGCACCTTGGCTACGAAGCCTTCGCTGGCGGCATAGAGCGGGCCGGAGTGGACGATCACGTCGCCCGAACGGCAATAGGCCATCAGCAGGATGCAGATCGCCGTCATACCGCTGGAAAACACCAGCGCATCCTCCGCCCCGTCCCACACGCCCAGGCGATCTTCGAGGATTTCCTGATTGGGGCCGTTGAAGCGGGAATAGACGAGCCCTTCCGCGCCGCCGCCGCCGGTCAGGCTTTGGAAATGCCGCTTCCCTGCCGCAGCGCTTTCGAAGGCGAAGGTGCTGGTGAGGAAGATCGGCGGCTTCAGCGCGCCTTCCGACAGGGTGGGATCATAGCCGAAGCCCATCATCAGCGTGGACGGCTTCAACTCGCGGCCGCCGAGCCGGGCCACTTCGGGCCGCGGCTTGCGCCGGGGCGTGGTGGGATCCGTCGGCGGAAGGTCGTTCTGATCAGACATGGTTGCGAGTGTAACCTTTTGACGAACAACTGGCGAGGGCAAAGCCCGCGCAAAAGTGGAAGGTTTGGAACACGCTGGAACAGGGTTCATGGCAAAATTCCCGGCCCCCCGGAGGAGTTCCGAAAAAGCAGGCGTTTCGGCGGTTTCCAAAGGGTTGCGAGGCGGCAGAAGCATGCGTGCGGGCTGGCACAAGCGACGGCGAGTAGGAAAGCCCCGGACACTTCCGGTGCCAAAGGGTTACACCAGCCCGATTGCCGCCATCAGCGCATAGACTGCCCATGCCGAACCGACGATCAGTACGACGCCGGCAAGGTCGAGCAGCGCGCCCGCGCCGACCATGCGCGGCAGATCGATCCGCCCGGTGGCCCAGGCGATGGCATTCGGGCCGGTGCCGGATGGCAGCATGAAGCCCCAGCTGGCCGCCATGGCCGCCGGCACGCCCAGCAACAGCGGGTCCGCCCCCAGCGCCACGGTGAGGCTGGCGATCACTGGCATCACGCCGCTGGCGGTGGCGACATTGCTGGCGAATTCTGTAATCAGCACCACCATCGCCACCACGGCCAGCGCCACCACCACCAGCGGCACGCCGGCCAGGGGGAGCAGCGCTTGCCCCAGCCATGTGTCCAGCCCGCTGCGGCTCATCGCCGCGGCCAGCGCCAGCCCCCCGCCGAACATCAGGATCACGCCCCATGGCGCCCGGTTCGCCTCTTCCCAGTTCAGCAGCCGCCGGCCGGTGCCATCGGGAAGCAGGAACAGGGCCAGCCCCGCGAACACGGCAATCGTGCCGTCGGTGAGCGAGCCCGGCGGCAGCAGCGGTTCAAGCAGCGGGCGCGCCATCCACAGCACGAAGGCAAGTGCGATCACCGGCACCAGCCGCCGTTCCGGCGTGGTCCATGGCCCATGCGGCGCAATGGCCGCGCGCGCCGCCTGCGTGTCGAAGGGGTGATCGGCCACCCGCTGCACCTTGCCGATGATCAGCGCGGCCAGCGGTATTCCCAGCACCACGATCGGCAGGCCGAAGGCGCTCCACAGCGCGAAGCTGACCTGCACTCCGGCGGTTTCGCGCAGCAGCGCGACGCCGATGGCATTGGTCGGGCTGCCGATGATCGTGCCGAGTCCGCCGATGGAAGCGGCGAAGGCGATTGCCATGGGCAGCGCGCCGGGCAGGCCCAGCCGCTGGTCCGACCCGGCTCCACCGCCCGCCAGCACGGCCGCGGCCATGGGCATCATGATGAGCGCGGTGGAGGTGTTGGAAATGATGTTGGACAGCACCGCCGCCGAAACCATGAAGGCCAGCATCACCTGCAGCGGCCCGCCCTTGCTGCCCACCAGATCGAGCACGAACACGGCCAGCCGCTTGTGCAGCCCGGTCCGCTCGATCGCCAGCGCCAGGAAGGCGCCGCCCAGAATCAGGAACAGGATCGGGGAATAGTAATCGGAAGCGACATCGTTGGGCGTGCCCACGCCCGCAAACGGCAGGACGAGGAAGGGAAGCAGGGCGGTGGCCGTGAGGGGGATCGCCTCTGTCATCCACCAGGCGGCCATCCAGCATACCAGCCCGGCGACCACCCATGCCCCGCCGGGCATGGACGGGGGCGGCGGTAGCAGCAGGGTGATGGCCATGGCGGACAGGCCCAGCCAGAAGCCGATGCGCTTCGCGGTGGCCTTGCCGTCCTGGGCTGCAGCGCGCGCCGATGGCTGATCCGCTTCGGTCAAGCCTCCCCCCCTTTACTCTCTCCCGGCGCGATCCTAGCCTTTCGCCCGACAAGGGCAAGGAGACGTGCCGTGGATGAAGGCAGAGTGCTGGGCATCGGCGGAGTGTTCCTGCGCGCGCAGGATCCGGCCGCGCTGGCGGCGTGGTATCGCGACACGCTGGGCTTCACCGTCACTGCGGCCGGAGAGGCCGCGCCGGACGGGGCGTGGTTCTGGCGGGCGGAGGGCGGGGACACCGTCTATTCGATCTTCCCGCAGGGCAGCGATTATTTCGCGGCGGACCGGCAGGTGATGATCAACCTGCGCGTCGCGGGGCTGGATGCCCTGATCGCGCGGCTCCAAGGTGCCGGGGTGGCCGTGGAAACCCGCGCGGAATGGGACCACCCGGAGGTCGGCCGCTTCGCCCGCATCCAGGACGCGGAAGGCAATCCGGTGGAATTGTGGGAGCCGCCTGCGGACTGAAACAGGCCCGGCTCTTCACGGGCTGGAGATGGCTGGATTCAAGGAGCCAGCGCAACTGCCCGTGCGGGGGTCCGCCCCCATTCGTCATCCCTGCGCAGGCGGGGGTCCCGCGCGGAGGGATCGGCGCGAAGTCTGATTGGCACGGCGCTGGCTGGATTCCCGCCTGCGCGGGAATGACGACTAGGCGGGGATCGATCTCCGCGTAGGGCTCGAGACGCTGATCGCGCGGCTGGAGAGAGCGGGCGTTCAGTTCACCGGCTGGAGGTCGCTGGATTCCAGATGCCAGCGCAATTGCTCGGGCGTGGCCCCCGGCACGTCGTTGACCCGGCGCAGCACCACTTCGCCTTCGAGCCGGTAGGGATGGCCGTCCTGCTGCTTGCCTACCACCGTGGCGGGCACGCTGTAATAGCTGGAACCGGCGGCGCCTTCCATCTGGCCTTCAGGGACGGAGATGGTGATCGTCTTGAAGCGGCGCCATTTGTCGGCGAATTCCTGCGCGCTCATCCCGCTGCGCGCGCCATTATCGCCATATTGCGCATAGGCGGTGGCATAATCCCCGGTTTCCAGCGCCCGCGCCCAGGCGAGCAGCACATTGCGCGCGCCCTTCTCGCCCTTTTCCGCTTCCGGCGTGAGGGAGGCGACGGCGGCGGGCGTGGCGCCTGCGATCGGGCCGGGTGAAGGGGAGGGTGATGGGACGGGCGCGGGCTGCGCGGCGCCTTCCACGCCGGCCGGGGCCGGCGCCGGATCGGCATCCTGCTGGCAGGCGGCGATCGAAAGGGACAGTGCGGCAAGCGCCACTGCGGTGCGTGTGTGCGACATCATATGCTTCCTTGGACCCGCCAGAAGAACCATCGGCGGCACGCCGCGTTCCGCGGGGCCGCCGAAGCTCGATCATCCATGGAAGGAAGCTGGGGGCGGGGCGCCGTGCGCCATCCGCCCGCCGGCTTTCCGGCCGCCTTACTTGGGGGCCAGCACCATCAGCATCTGGCGCCCTTCGAGGCGCGGATAGGCTTCCACCTTGGCGGTTTCCGCCACGTCTTCCTGCACCCGCTTGAGCAGGTCCATGCCCAAATGCTGGTGCGCCATTTCACGGCCGCGAAAGCGCAGGGTGACCTTCACCTTGTCGCCATGCTCAATGAACTTGTTCACGTTGCGCATCTTCACATCGTAATCGTGATCATCGATGTTCGGGCGCATCTTGATCTCTTTGATGTCCTGGGTCTTCTGCGTCTTGCGCGCGGCATTCGCCTTTTTCTGGGCTTCGTAGCGAAACTTGCCGACATCCAGGAACTTGCAGACGGGCGGGTCCGCATTGGGCGAGACTTCGACCAGATTGAGGCCCGCATCGTTGGCCTGTTCGATCGCTTCCCTGGTGTACATTACGCCAAGGTTCTCGCCATTCTCGTCAATGACCCGAACCTTGTCGGACTGGATCATGTTATCGAAGCGCGGTCCTGATTTGACCGGGGGCGCCATCATGCGCCGGGGTGGACGGGGTATAAGACTTTCTCCTGTAATTGTCCTCTGCAGGGGCTCTATCTAATGCGTAACGCGCCCGCGCGCTAGTGGTTGCAGGATTTACGCGGCGGCGCGCCACAGGGGGAAGGTGGCCAGCCGGCCGCGCGCCGCTAGCACCGCGTCGATCGCGCTGGCGGGCTGCAGCGCCGCCAGGATCGCCGGGTCCGCCGCATTCATGCCCCCCGTCAGCGCGCCGAAGGCCGGCAGGATCATCCGGCCGGGGCCGCTCCCGCCGGTGGCCAGCACGGCGCAGGGGCGGCGGATCGGCCGGTCGCGCACGCGCAATTGCAGGCGCGGATGGAAGTGGCCGGACAGTTCGGGCCGGGTTTCGCCGCGCCGCGCCTCGTGCCGCAGCACCATTCCGGCGAGCTCCAGCTCCTCCACCCGCTCGCCCCCGGTGGCGGCGCCCTTCACGTCATGGTTGCCGGTGATCCACACCCAGTCCACCACGCGGGTCAGCGCGGCCAGCATGCCCGCGGCATGCGGCTCCAGCCGGGCGGCGCCATCGGCATCGTGGAAATTGTCCCCCAGGGTGAACACGCGGCGAGCGCCGCTTTCGCGAATCGCCAGCGCCACCCGTTCCAGCGTCTCCCGGCTGTCATAGGGCGGCAGCATCTGCCCGGACCGGGCGTAGAAGCTGGCCTTTTCCAGATGCAGGTCCGCCACCAGCAACGCCCGTTCGCGCGGCCAGTACAGCGCGTTATGACTGGTGAGGGCGAATTCCTCGCCGGCGAACGAAAGGGGAACCATGGGCTTCCCTTGCCCCGGAGCGGCGGGTTTGGCAAGGGTCGTGCAACCCGGCCCCCGGCAGGCAAAGGTGGAGAAGAATGACCGACTGGCAGCCTTATAGCGAGCGGGCGCGCGAATGGTTCGAATCGCTGCGCGACCGGATCTGTGCCGAGTTCGAGGCGATCGAGCGGGAAGCCGGCTCCTCCGCCGCGTTCGACTATATCCCCTGGGATCGTTCGACCGAGGACGAAACGCATGGCGGCGGCGGCGTGCGCGGCGTGATGAAGGGCAAGGTGTTCGAAAAGGTGGGCGTCAATGTCTCCACCGTTTCCGGCGACTTTGCCCCGGGCTTTGCCGCCACCATCAACGGCGCGAGCGAGGAGAGCCCCGGCTTCACCGCCACCGGCATCAGCCTGGTGGCGCATATGGCCAACCCCCATGTGCCGGCCGTGCATATGAACACGCGCTTCCTGACCACCGGCAAGGCGTGGTTCGGCGGCGGGGCCGATCTCAACCCGCCGATTCCCTATGCGGAGGATACGGAGGAATTCCACGCCGCCTTCCGCGCGGCCTGCGCGGCGCACAACCCCACCTATTACGAACGCTTCCGCAAATGGGCGGACGAGTATTTCTTCATCCCCCATCGCAATGTGGCGCGCGGGGTGGGCGGCATTTTCTACGACCATCTGGAATGCCCCGACGACACCGCGTGGGAGCGCAATTTCGCCTTTACGCGCGATGTGGGGGAGGCCTTCCTGGCCGCCTTCCCGCGGATCGTCCGCCGGCGGATGGATATGGCCTTTACGGCAGAGGATAAGCAGGCCCAGCTGGAATGGCGCGGCCGCTATGTGGAATTCAACCTCGTCTATGACCGGGGCACGCTGTTCGGCCTGCGCACCGGAGGCAATATCGACGCGATCCTGATGAGCCTGCCCCCCGAAGTGAAATGGAGCTGACCCGATGCACCGCCTGACTCTCGCGCAATCCAACGCCATGATCGAAGCCGCCTTCGCCAAGGGGGCGGAGATGGGGCTCAAGCCGCTGACGGCGACGGTGCTCGATCCGGGCGGCCATCTGATCGCCTGCCAGCGGCAGGACAATTCCTCCACCCTGCGCGTGCGGCTGGCGGCGGGCAAGGCTGCCGGCGCGCTGGCGCTGGGCGTTTCCAGCCGCACGATTGGCGAGATGGCGCTCGACCGCCCGCATTTCATCGCCTCGATCGATTCGATGGATTTCGGCGGCATGGTGCCTGCGGCCGGCGGCGTGATCGTGGTGGATGCACAGGGCACCATCATCGGTGGCATCGGCGTGACCGGCGACACCAGCGACAATGACGAGGCCTGCGCGCTTGCGGGCATCGCGGCGGTGGGGTTGAAGCCGCTGAACTGATCTTGTTGGGGGTGTGGTGTGCGCGCATCCTTCGACAGGCTCAGGATGAGCGGAGGGAGGAATGGGCGCTGGAAGTCCGCTCCGTGATCCCTCCTCAACCCCGCTCATCCTGAGCTTGTCGAAGGATGCGCGCTACCCCGCCACAGGCGCACAGGTGACAAAGCCGCCCCGGTCCGCTTAAGGTTGCGGCTGCAACCACCCGCCTTCCCGCCGGAGAACCCGATGCGTTTCGCCCTGTCCGCCGCCTTCCTTCTGCTCGCCGCCTGCAATCCCGGCGGAGAAGGGCTGATGGAGGATGAGGAGGTGATCGTCTCACCCATCCTCACCAGCGAGGATGCCAAGGACCCGGCTACCTTTGCCGAGCCGGAGGTCGCCCGCGTCACCCATGTCGCGCTCGATCTGGCGCTCGATTTCAAGGCCAAGACGGTGGGCGGCACCGCCACGCTGGATATTCTGGCCGAGCCTGACGCGGACACTGTCGTGCTCGACAGCGACGGGCTGCGCATTGCCAAGGTGACCGATGGTGAAGGCCATGCGCTGCCCTTCACCGTGGGCGAGCGGGTGGAAGGCAAGGGCGAACCGGTGACGGTGAAGATGGGCGCCGCGCGCCGCATCGCCGTGACCTACACCTCCGCGCCCGGGGCCGAGGCGCTGCAATGGCTGGCGCCGCAGCAGACCGCCGGCGGCAAGCTGCCCTATCTGTTCAGCCAGGGCCAGCCGATCCTCAACCGCAGCTGGATCCCCACGCAGGACAGCCCCGGCATTCGCCAGAGCTGGGAAGCGCGGGTGACGGCGCCCAAGCCGCTGACGGTGGTGATGTCCGGCCTGCGAGTGGGCGAACCCGCGGATGCGGGCGAGGGCCGCCGCGCCTTTTCCTTCCGCATGAACAAACCGGTGGCACCCTATCTGATCGCCATCGCCGCCGGCGATCTGGAGTTTCGCGCGCTCGGCCCGCGGACCGGCGTGTGGACCGAACCGGCGATGATCGATCGCGCGGCGAAGGAACTGGAAGACACCGAAGCGATGGTGGCAGCGGCGGAGGAACTCTATGGCCCCTATCGCTGGGGCCGTTACGACATGATCGTGCTGCCGCCGTCCTTCCCCTATGGCGGGATGGAAAACCCCACGCTGACCTTCCTGACGCCCACCTTCCTGGCCGGCGACAAGAGCCTGACCGGGCTGGTTGCGCATGAGCTGGCGCATAGCTGGTCCGGCAATCTGGTGACCAATGCGAATTGGGCGGACAGCTGGCTGAACGAGGGCATCACTTCCTATTTCGAAAACCGCATCGTGGAGAAGGTCTACGGCAGGAAGCGTGCGGAGCAGGAGGCGGCGCTGAGCTTCGCCAGCATGGAGGATGCCATTGGCGAACTGGGCAGCGACAACATGGTCACCGCGCTCCACCTGCCGCCGGATGAAGCTGGCCCCGACGCGGGCGAATCCGCCATCATCTATGACAAGGGCGCTTCCTTCATGCGCACGGTGGAACACATCGTGGGGCGTGAGAAATTCGACGCCTGGCTGCGCCAGTGGTTCGACAGCCACGCTTTCCAGCCGGCCACTTCGGCCCTGCTGCTGGAGGATATGCATGCCAATCTGGTGAAGGGCGATGCGGCGCTTGAGAAAAAGCTGGCGCTGGATGCCTGGGTGTATGAGCCCGGCCTGCCCGACAATGTCGCGCGCCCCGAAGCCGCCGCCTTTGCTGGCGTGGACGGGGCTGCGCAGGCTTATGCGCAGCATGGCACGCTGGACGCCGCAGCCTGGGGCGCATGGACCACGGCAGAGCGGCTGCGCTTCCTTTCGCGCCTGCCCAAGAAGCTCACCACTGCTGAACTTGCCGAGTTGGATCGAACGTTGGGCCTGTCCGCATCAGGTAATAACGAGATCCTGTTCGCCTGGCTCGAACTGGCGCTGGCCAATCGCTATCAGCCGGCGGTGCCCGTAGCGGAGCGCTTCCTTGCCTCGGTCGGCCGCACCAAATTCGTGCGCCCGCTGTTCGAAGCACTGATGGAGCAGGGTAGCTGGGGCGAGCCGATCGCCCGGCGCATCTATGGCAAGACGCGCAGCACCTATCACTCCGTGACGCAGGGCGCGGTGGACAAGGTCGTCGGCTGGGACGGCTGAGGCTCAGCCGGCGCGGTGCCCGCGCCAGTTGAGCACATGCGCCCATACCACCAGCAGCCCGCCGACGACGGTCAGCGCGCTTTCCGCCACGCCGTGCGGCGCCAGCAGGGCGCTGGCGATGATCGCCAGACCTGCGGCGCCGAGCGCGGCCGGCCGGGCGAGACGATGGCGCAACCAGCCCCGCAGCAAAGCCAGCCCTGTTACGGGCAGGGCGAGGCCCAGCAGCAGCGGGTGAATCCATTCGTCCCCCGGCAGTTCGGCAGCGAAGAAGGGCAGCAGCGCAGTCAACACCGGCAGCGCCAGGCAATGCACCAGACAGAGGCTGGAAACCGCCATACCCAGCCGGTCGAGTCGCGACAGGCTGGCAGACGAGGCCGGTGAATTCATGATCGCGCACTCCTGAGTCTGGAGGCAGACGCCGGTTCGGGACGAGCCGAGCCGGTGCCACGCCGAAAGGGCCGTGCCGGGGGTGGCACCGCTAATGATACATTGTATCACAGCTAGGCGCTTGGCGCGGCCTTTCAAGGCGGACGGAGGGAAATCTTTGAAGATGCTGCACGCTTTTGCGAGCCGGGGTGCCTGTGCCCCGAAGAAGTCCGGGGTAGTGGCGACATGGGTCGCGCAGGTGCTGCGCCGCTGTGTGCCCGCCATAGCGGCCGTGGGCCTGTTCGCCCAGCCCGCAGCGGCCGGGCATCTGCAGTGCGTGCCGTACGCGCGGCAGGTGTCGGGCATCGACATTCATGGCAATGCGCGCCTGTGGTGGAGCAAGGCGGAAGGCCGCTATGATCGCGGGGCGCAGCCGCGCGCGGGTGCCGTGCTGGCGTTTCGCCCCACGGATGCCATGCCGCTGGGCCATGTAGCGGTGGTGAAGCGGGTGGTAGACGATCGCCGCATCCTGCTGGACCACGCCAACTGGTCCGGCCCGGGCCGCATCGAACACGCCGCGCTCGCGGAGGACGTGTCGGAGGACGGCGACTGGAGCGCGGTGCGCGTATGGTGGGGCCCCAGCGGCCAGCTTGGCACGCGGGTGAATCCCACCTTCGGCTTCATCTATGGCGACGATGCTGGTCCGAACACGAACGCCGATGGCGGGGTGGAGGATCACACCGGCACGCTGGCCGCACGCGAAACGCTGGCGCAGCAGGAGAGCGGTTCGAACGGCTGAGTTCGCGCCGTTCTCTTCTGCCCTTTCGGGGCTGGCCTCCCCGGCCGATTTGTCCTAGTCAAGTTGACAAAGTCCGCAGGGAGAGGATTCACACAATGTCACATCGTCGCTTCGCGTCGCGCCTGGTGCTGGGCGCATGCGCCGCTGCCAGCTTGGCCGTGCTCGCTTCACCCGCAACGCTGTGGGGGCAGGAACGGCCGGCGGATCTCACCGTCCTGCCGCCGGTGCCCACGGATTATACGCCCAAGAAAACCGAGTGGGGCGATTGGGACTTCCGCGGCATCTGGCCGATCGAGCGGATCAACGAAGGCCACATCCTGTTCCAGCGGCCCAAGGCCTATGGCAACCGTTTCTGGGTGACGGATGAGGAGTTCAACCGCCGTGTCGAAGCCGCGAAGGGCAATGACGGCAGTTTCGCCGCCGCGTCCGACAGCGGCATCGGCGCGCCGGGTACCGAAGGCCTGGCCGAATGGTTCCAGACGAGCAATTTCGGCAAGCGTACCTCCATGCTGGTGAGCCCTGCGGACGGACAGCTGCCCCCGCTGACGCCCGAAGGGGAAGCGCTCTACAAGGCCGGCCGCTCTGGCTGGGTGCCGGGGCAGGACTATGACTGGCTGAGCGATTTTGACAGCTGGGATCGCTGCGTCTCGCGCGGCTTCCCCGCCTCCATGTACCCGTTCCGCTACAACAATGGCATCCGCGTGTTCCAGTCTCCCGGCTATGTGGTGATCGCGCTCGAAATGCTCGGCACGCGGGTGATCCCGCTGGGTGACCAGCCCGCTTGGCCGGGCCCTGTAGAAGCCTGGATGGGCGACAGCCGTGGTCATTGGGAAGGCAAGACGCTGGTGATCGAGACCACCAACATCAAGTCGGGCGACAGCGCCACGCATGACACGCAGAAGCGCTCCGCATCGCCGCTCAACATGGCGACGCAGTTGGTGCCGCCGTTCAACACGATCCCGATGAGCACCGAAGCAAAGACGGTAGAGCGGCTGACCATGACCGGCCCGAACACCATCGTGCATGAGCTGACCTATTCCGACCCCAAGGTGTACACCAAGCCGTGGACCACGCGCATCGAATGGACGCGCGACGACGATTACCAGTTCTTCGAATATGCCTGCCATGAAGGCAATCACATGCCGCGCGACTATATCAGCGCCTCGCGCGCGCATCGCGCCGCGCTGGCCAAGGGTGAAGCCGATCCCAACGCGCCGGACGATCGCGATCGCTTCGCCCAGCCGTTCGACCACGATCCGGGCACCGGCCCGCGCCCCCCGCGCCCGGGCAGCTGAGCTAAGAGCGATACTCCGGCCCTGCCTGATGGCGGGCCGGGGTGCCGCATTCAGCCCGCGGCGGTCTGTTCGTACCAGCCGCGCGTGCGCTTCACGATGGCGACGACCGAGAGCATGACCGGCACTTCGACCAGCACGCCGACGACGGTGGCGAGCGCCGCACCCGACTGAAGCCCGAACAGGGATATCGCCGCCGCCACGGCCAGCTCGAAGAAGTTCGAGGCCCCGATCAAGGCAGCCGGTGCGGCGACGCACCAGGCAACGCCGAACCGGCGAGAGAGCCAGTAGGCGAGGCCGGCGTTCAGATAGACCTGGAACAGGATCGGCACTGCCAGCAAGGCGATGACGAAGGGTTCGCGGACGATCTGCTCGCCCTGGAACCCGAACAGCAGCACCAGCGTGGCGAGCAGTGCGACCAGCGAGACCGGGCCAAGCCGGCTGAGCAAGCGGTCCAGCGCTGCTTGCCCGCCGGATGCGAGCAGTGAGAGCCGGATGGCCTGCGCGGCGATCACCGGCACGACGATGTAGAGGCCCACGGACAGCAACAGCGTGTCCCACGGCACAGCGACCGAGGCGATGCCGAGCAGCAGGCCGACGATCGGGGCGAACAGGAACACCATCAGCAGATCGTTGAGCGCGACCTGGCTGAGCGTGTAGGCTGGCTCCCCATCGCAGAGATTGGACCAGACGAACACCATGGCGGTGCAGGGTGCGGCTGCCAGCAGGATCAGCCCGGCGATGTAGGAGGGGATCTCGTTCGCGGGCAGCAGCGGGGCGAACAACCAGCCGAGGAAGAACGTCCCCAATGCCGCCATGGAGAAGGGCTTGACCGCCCAGTTGACGAACAGCGTGACGCCCACGCCCTTCCAGTGCTGCCGGACCGAGCCGAGCGCGGCGAAGTCGATCTTCAGCAGCATGGGCACGATCATCAGCCAGACGCAGACGGCGACGACCAGGTTCACCCGCGCGATCTCGGCGGAGGCGACAAGGGCGAATGCACCGGGCAGCAGATGGCCGAGGGCAATTCCTGCGACAATGCACAGCGCCACCCACAGGCTGAGATAGCGTTCGAAGCGGCTCATGGCCGGTCGCGCCGTTTCGGACGCCAGTGTCGCCATCAGCCGATCCGCCCGCCGGATGCGTCCACAACCTGCTCGCCATCCTCCTTGGCAAAGGCCCCGCGCTGCGGAAGCGGCAGGATCTCCAGCACCACCTCGGACGGCCGGCACAGGCGAACGCCGAGCCGCGTCACCACCAGCGGACGATTGATGAGGATGGGATGCGCCATCATCGCGTCCACCAGTGCGTCGTCGCTCAGGCTCTCGTCCGCCAGGCCGAGTTCGGCATAGGGCGTGCCCTTTTCGCGCAGCAGGCCGCGTGCGGTCAGCCCGGCGCGCGCGATCAGCTGCTCCAGCATGGCGCGAGAGGGCGGGCTCTTTAGATATTCGACAACATGCGGCTCGATGCCCGCGTTGCGGATCAGCGCCAGCGTGTTGCGGGAGGTGCCGCAATCGGGATTGTGATAGATGACGACATCTTCGGTCATGCGATTTTTCCGTTCAGCAGCAGGCGAGATCGGACAGCAGCGGCTCGCACAGTTCGGCGCGGCCCTGGCAGCAATCCTTCGCGAGAAAGACCATCAGCGCACGCAGCGCGTCGAGATCGGCACGCTGTATCCAGTTGCGGCCATGGCGTTGCGACCGCACGAGCCCGGCCTTCACCAGCACCGCAAGATGGGTGGAGAAGGTGCTCTGGCTAAGGCCGGATTCCGCCACCAGCTGCCCGGTCGAGAGCCCGCCCGGCTCATGCCGCACCAGACTGCGATAGGTTTCCAGCCGGGTGGGATGGGCCAGAGCGGCAAGGGCGGCGAGGGCTTCTGTCGTGTCCATGGATCGGAAATACCCGATATATTGCAATGGTGTCAATTATCATCGGAAATTTCCGATGGATTGACCAGGCTCAGCCGCCTGGCCGCGGGGCGCCCGGTCGCGCTGGGCGCAACAAACTTCGCCTGCGAGCCGGTTTCCCCTTGCCGATCAGGCAACAATCCGCACATCAGGGTGCAATGCTGCGCCAGTACGAACTTGTTGAGAGGGTCAAGGCCTACGACCCGGACGCCGATGAGGGGCTGCTGAATCGCGCCTATGTCTACACTGTGCAGAAGCACGGGGCGCAGAAGCGCGCATCGGGCGATCCCTATTTCAGCCACCCGATCGAAGTGGCGGGGCTGATGACGGACCTGAAGCTCGATCAGGAAACCATCATCACCGCCCTGCTGCACGACACGGTGGAAGATACGCTCGTCACGATCGAGGATATCGAGGCGAATTTCGGGCCGAAGGTGGCGCGGCTGGTCGATGGCGTGACCAAGCTGTCCAAGATCGAGCAGATGGCGGAGAACGAGCGCGCGGCGGAAAACCTGCGCAAGTTTCTGCTCGCCATGAGTGAGGATCTGCGCGTGCTGCTGGTGAAGCTGGCGGACCGGCTGCACAATATGCGCACGCTGCATTTCATCCGCAGCCCGGAAAAGCGCCGCCGCATCGCCCGCGAGACGATGGATATCTATGCCCCGCTGGCGGAGCGGGTGGGCATGTATGAATATATGCGCGAGATGCAGCTGCTGGCTTTCGAGCAGCTGGAGCCGGAAGCCTATGCCACGATCACCGGCCGGCTCGCCCAGATCCGCAGCCAGGAAGGCGGGCAGGTCGATGCGATCGCGCTGGAAATCAAGCACGCCCTGTCGGATGCCGGCATACGGGCGGAAGTGTGGGGCCGGGAAAAGCACCCCTATTCCATCTGGCGCAAGATGGCGGAGCGGCACGTCAGCTTCGAACAGATTTCTGACATCATGGCCTTCCGCGTCGTTACCGAGACGGCGGAGGACTGCTATCGCGCAATCGGCGTGCTGCACCAGGCGTGGCAATTCGTCCCCGGCCGCTTCAAGGATTACATCTCCACCCCCAAGAACAATGGCTATCGCAGCCTCCACACCGCGCTGATCTATGGCAAGTCCATGCGCGTGGAGGTGCAGATCCGCACGCGCGAGATGCACCGGCGCAACGAGTTCGGCCTGGCCGCGCACTGGGCCTACAAGCAGGGTGACCGGCCGGACGGGCAGGTGGGCTGGCTGCGCGACCTGATCGAGATCGTGGATGCCAGCCAGGATCCCGAAGAGCTGCTGGAGCATACGAAGCTGGCGATCTACCAGGATCGCATCTTCGCCTTCACCCCCAAGGGCGCGCTGTTCCAGCTGCCCAAGGGGGCAACGCCGGTCGATTTCGCCTTCGCCGTCCACACCGATCTGGGCGCGCAGACGGTCGGCGCCAAGATCAACGGGCGGCACATGCCCCTGCGCACGCCGCTGAACAATGGCGATGTGGTGGAGATCATCAAGGGCGCCACTGCGGAGCCGCAGCTGAGCTGGCTGGGCTTCGTCGTCACCGGCAAGGCGCGCGCTTCCATCCGCCGCGCCGTGCGTGCCAAGGAACGGGCGGAAGTGGCCGCCATCGGCCGCAAGCTGTTCGACGAGATCGTGGAGCAGATTCCAGTGAAGGTGGGCAAGAAGGCGATTGCCTCCGCGCTCGAACGGCTGGAGCTGGAGGATGAGGAAGACCTGATGCACGCGATCGGCGCCGCCAAGCTGCCCGATCGCGAGGTGATGGAAGCGCTGGTGCCCGGCAGCACGGCCGACCTGCCGGAAGAACCCGCGCGCGGGAAGGCGATCTCGATCAAGGGGCTGACCCCTGGGATGGCCTTCGATCTCGCCGAATGCTGCCACCCGCTGCCGGGCGACCGGATCATCGGCCTGCGCCGCAAGGGCAGCGGGGTGGAGGTTCACGCCATCGACTGTCTCGAACTCGCCAATGGCGTGGATGCGGACTGGGTCGATCTTTCGTGGGGCGAACGGTCGCAGGGTGCGGTTGGGCGGCTGCGCGTCGTGCTTTATCATCGCCCCGGCACGCTGGCCGAGATGGCCGGCATCCTCGCGCGCAACCACGCCAATGTCATCAACCTCGAACTGACCGAGCGGGACGATCCGTTTCACACCTATATCATCGACCTGGAGGTGCAGGATCTCGCCCATATGGCGCGGATCGTCAGCGCGCTGCGCGCCAGCGATTCCGTGGCGGAGGCGGACCGCGTCTAAAGCAGGTCGAGCGCGATCTCGACATCTTCGCCGTCCTCCAGCCCCTCGGCACGGCAGACGGGTGCCTTCACCGCCATGAACCAGGATTCCCGCCCCTTCTGCGGGAAGACGGAGGTGCTCCAGCTCGTCTCGCCCACCTGCGCGGTGACCTTCACCGATCCGAAGCCGCGCCGCTTGCCCAGCTCCAGCCGCCGCATGAGCTCGTGCCCCGCCACCGCGTCTCCCGCATCCGGCGGCAGGATGACGAAGGCCACGGAACTGCTCTCCGCTTCATTGGTCCACCGCTGCAGCGGCGCCCGGAAGCGGAGGGCGGATGCGCTCATTCCGGCGCCTTGCGGATCGGCACGGGCGCGTTGCACACATCCACGCCCCCTGCGGGCACCTGGTAGAAACTGTCCTTCCGGTTCGCGCGCAGGCCCAGATAGCGGGCGAAGCTCTTGCTGGCGGTATCGAGATATTCGAAGCTCGGCCGCTCCGCCTCGGGCAGGTCGCTCGCCATGCGCACGGACAGGATCGGCACGCGCCGCGCGGGATCGGCATAGACGCCCGCCTCGCCGCGTCCGCGCGGGAGGGTGGCGAGATGCTCGATCCCCTCGATCACGCGGCCGACCACGGCGATGTTGCGATCGAGCTGACGCGGGGCATGGCCGATCACCGCATACAGCTCGCTGCCGCTGCCCGTGTCCGGCGAAAGGTCGCGCGCGACGCCCACGGCGCCATAGCAATGCACCGGCCATGCCGTGCGCCCGTCTTCCTCGCCCAGTCCGACCGGCCAGCCGGCGACGAAGCCGGTGACCGCGTAAGGGTCGAGCCAGCGGTTGACCACGATCTCCTCCCGCTCCGGCGTCAGCACGAAGTCGCGGCCTTCGGCATCCCCCGCCTCAGTGGCGGTGACATAGGCGGCTTCTGGGACTTCGATCAGGCCGGGCGGCAGCGGCTTTTCCTCATCACCGCCCCACTGCGCCACCCAATTGTCCACCACGCGATAGACGCTGGTCCCGTCCCACCAGCGCGCCGCCACAAGCTGGCGAATATTGCTGGTCCAGCCGGCGCTGAACGGGGCGGGCAGCAGCTGGATCACCACGCGGCGGGGCGAACCCGCCGCATCGGCGGCGAGGTCCATCACCAGCAGATCGGTGGAGGCGATCGGCCGCCATTCCTCTGCGGGGGCGGCGGCGATTACGGCATCCGGCGTCAGCGGCGCCTCCTGCGCGGCGGCGGCGGCGGACATCAGGGCGAGGGCGGCGGCGGCCGGCGCGAACATCTTCATGCGCCGATCCTGCCCTTATCCCGCGGCTTCCTCAAGCGCATGCATCGCTTCGTCCGACAGGCCGAAATGATGGCCCACCTCGTGGATCAGCACATGCGCCACCAGATGCTCCAGCGTCTCGTCCCCGCGCATGGCCCATTCGTCCAGGATCGGGATGCGGAACAGGCGAATGCGGTCGGGCATGGTGCCGGAATGGTCGATGCTCTTCGCGCCGAGCGGCAGGCCTTCGTACACCCCCGTCAGCTCGAAGGGATCGTCGAGGCCGAGGTCCGCGAGCAGGTCCTCATCCGCGAAATCTTCCACCTGCAGCAGCACGTCACCCAGGTGGTCGGCGAACTGCGCTGGCAGCTGCGCCAGGGCGGCGCGGGCCAGATCTTCGATCTCCTGCGCCGTGGGCGCCTTGCCGAAAGTACGGGTCATTCGCCAGCGGATAGGGCTGCGGCGCAATTACCGCAAGCGAGCCGCTTGCCTTGGCGCCACGTCACGGCTAGGTGCGCCCCTCCAAAGGGCATGCGGAGCGGTGGCCGAGTGGTCGAAGGCGCACGCCTGGAAAGTGTGTATACGGCAAAACCGTATCGAGGGTTCGAATCCCTCCCGCTCCGCCATAATCCCGACCTCCACATCTGATTTAGGCCACGAAATCCAGGGATGTCCTTGGCTTATGGCGAATTCCTCTCCCCTCGCGTCCATGCTGGATCCGGGCGGGTGCTGAAGAACGGCAATGCCGCGACTTCGGAACGGCGGCTATGTCGGCGTTGCACGCCGATCTTTGGACATCCCCTTCATCCGCTCAAGCCTCGCAAGGCTTCCGATGCGGATTTTGGGAGCGTGAGGATGTCCAGACAGCTGCCATGACAGCCGCGAGGCCGATGACAGCTGCGACGGCCCCGGCCAGCGCCACGGCGCGGTAACCGAGCCCCGCAGCGATCACGCCGCCACCGATCCCGGCGCCAATTGCGTTGCCGAGGTTGAATGCGCCGATATTGACGGCCGAAGCCAGATTGGGCGCTTCGGCTGCAGCGGTCATCACCCGGACCTGAAGCGGCGGGACGAGCGCGAAGCTGGCCACGCCCCACAGGAAGACGAGGATCGCGGTGGGCGCAGAGAACGGCATCAGGACGGCGAAGGCGACGAGAACCAGCGCCAGCCCCGCTAGCGTCACCATCAAGGTGCGATCGACCGAGCGGTCCGCGAAGATTCCGCCCAGCCAGTTGCCCACCGTCAGCCCGACGCCATAGGTCACGAGCATCGCGGTCACGAAGCCGAGCGAGGCATGCGTTTCCGCGCGCAGGATCGGCGCGATATAGGTGAACACGGTGAACATCGCACTCGATCCGATGACGGTGAGCGCCAGTGCGGCGAGCACGGAACCGCGCTTCAGCACGCGCAGTTCGGCGAGGGCGTTGCCGCCGTCGGGCGCGGGCATTCCGGGCAGGGTCAGCCGCAGCGCAACCATGGTCGCAACGCCCAGTCCGGCAATTCCCCAGAACGACATCCGCCAGCCCAGATGCTCGCCCGCCAAGGTGGCGAGTGGTACGCCGACGACATTGGCGATGGTCAGCCCCATGAACATCGCGGCGACCGCGCCGGCCTTACGCTCCGGCGGCACCAGGCTGGCGGCGACGATCGACCCCACGCCGAAGAAGGCGCCGTGATTGAGCGAGGTGAGGAGCCTGGCTGCCAGCAGCATTCCATATCCGGTCGAGATCGCGGCTAGCAGGTTGCCAAGGGTGAAGATGGCGGCGAGCGCGATGAGCAGCGTGCGGCGCGGCACCCGGCCTGTGGTCAGGGTCATCAGCGGCGCGCCGAGCATCACGCCGAGTGCATAGGCACTGATGAGCAGCCCTGCGGTCGGGATCGACACGCCGAGATCGCCGGCGATGACCGGCAGCAGGCCCATCGGGGCAAACTCGGTCACGCCGATACCGAACGCGCCGATCGAAAGGGCAACGAGGCCGGGATTCAGTTTCAAGGCGTTCACTCCGCTCAGACCATGGGGGGATTGAGCAGGGCGAAGCCATCCTGCTGACGATAGGGTGTATGTGGATAAGGCGGCACGACGGCGCTTGCCGCGTCGAGCAGGGCCGTCTGTTCGGGGGTCAGGGTCCAGCCGATAGCCCCCAGATTGTCGCGCAGCTGCGCCTCGTTCCGCGCGCCGATGATGACGGAGGAGACGGTCGGCCGACCCAGTAGCCAGTTGATCGCGATTTGCGGCACCGACCTTCCTGTTTCGTTCGCGACCGCCTCCAGCGCGTCAATCACACGATAGAGATGATCTTCCGCGACGGGGGGTGCGAACTGCTCCGTCTCGTGCAGGCGGCTGCCCGGCGGGATCGGCCGGTCGCGCCCGATCCTGCCCGTCAGCCGTCCCCAGCCGAGCGGGCTCCACACCAGCGCTCCGATCCCCTGATCGGCCGCGAGCGGCATCAGATCCCACTCATATGCCCGCCCGATCAGGGAATAATAGACCTGATGGGCGACAAGGCGCGGCCAGCCATGGCGGTCTGCTGCGGCCTGGGCTTTCATCACCTGCCAGCCCGGATAGTTGGAGACGCCGGCATAGCGCAGCTTGCCCGCCGCAATCAGCATGTCGAGCGTGCCCATCACCTCTTCCACCGGTGTATGCGCATCAAATGCATGAAGCTGCAGCAGATCGATATGGTCCGTGCCCAGGCGGTGCAGCGAGGCGTCGACCGCGCGGATCAGCCTTGCACGGGACGCGCCCCAATCCTGCGGGCCATCGCCCATCGGCAGGCCGGTCTTCGTGGAGATCATGACCGCGTCGCGCCGGCCTTTGATCGCTGCACCCAGCACCTCTTCCGACGCGCCATTGGAATAGACGTCGGCCGTGTCGAACAGGGTTACGCCTGCATCGAGGCAGATATCGATCAAGCGGCGTGCCTCGGCAGCGTCGCTCTGCCCCCAGGCGCTGAACAGCCGACCCTTGCCGCCGAAGGTCCCCGCGCCGAAACTCAAGGCCGGCACGCGCAAGCCCGAACCCCCCACTTGGCGATAATCCATGATCGACCTCTTCTATTGCGATTTCAACGCATAGATGGACGAGGGAGAACTGCTATTGTAGTGCGCGTCCGGGCCAAGGATCTTTGCGATGAGCGCAAAAATAGCGGAGGGCGGCGATCGAGCGCGCGCCATGGAGATATTCGTCGCGGCGATCGACAGGGGGAGTTTTTCCGCAGCCGGCCGTGCCCTCGGCCTGACGCCCTCGGCGGTCAGCCGCACTGTCGACAGGATCGAGGCGCGGCTTGGCGTCAGGTTGTTGCTCCGCTCGACGCGGGCGCTCACGCCGACCGCGGAGGGCCTCGCCTACCTCCAGGCCGCGCGCCGCATCCTTGCCGATCTTGACGATAGTGAGCAGCAGATCGCCGATCAGGGCGTGCCGCGCGGACGCCTGCGGATTAGCGCGGCCCTGTCGCACGGGCGGCTCTGCGTCGTGCCCTTGCTCGGCCGCTTCGCACAGGCCTATGCGCATATTCTGGTCGACATCGCCCTGACCGACGCTCTGGTCGACGTGGCGGCGGGGCAGGCCGATGTGGCGATCCGCTTCGGCCCGCTTGCCGATAGCGCCCTGACCGCGCGTAGACTGGGCGAAAGCCGCCGCGTCATCGTCGCCTCGCCCGATTACCTGGCCCGTGCCGGTACCCCGCGCGTGCCGGAAGATCTGCACGGGCACAATTGCCTGAATTTCAACTTTCGCCGCAGCGAGCCGGTCTGGCCGTTCATGCGCGATGGCGAGGAGTTCAGCCTCGCCATGAAGGGAAGCATCGAGGCGAATAATGGCGAGACGCTGGGCCAGCTGGCCGCGCAGGGCGTCGGCATAGCGCGCGTCGGCGCGTTCAGCGTCGCTAACGAGATCGCGAGCGGCGAACTTGTGGCTTTGCTGGAGGATTTTAACCCGGGCGACGTTGAACAGATCAATGCGGTATTCGTCGGCGGCGCCAACCTCCCGGCACGCGTGCGCGTATTCGTCGACTTCCTGAGCGCGAATATGCGTTAGGATAGCCTCAGTTTTCGCCTGTGGCCTTCGCCAAACTACGGCAGAGTGCTACTTTTCAAGTGTTGTTTTCGCCGGTCAGCTGCTAGCGCGTTTTGCATGTTTCGGCGTTGTGCCCGCACTTTGCTATTGCAGCTACTCACGCTGTGCACTGCACTCGGTGTCCTCTGGGCGCCGGTAGCGGAAGCCGCCGAATGCGCCGACGAGCCCACGGTAGCGTCCCTCCTGGAGCAGCATGACGAATCTGGGGATGAAGGGCGGGAACTGGAGAAGCATGGCGTCTGTGCACATGGTCATTGCCATCATGCATCGCATGCCGTCGGCACGTCCTTTAAATCCTTTGCCCCGGGCTCGGTTGTGACCGTGCTCCATGCGGCAGACCAACCCTGGTTCGATTCCGGTCTGGCGGAACTGGCCACACCCCCTCCTCGCGACTGACGTTCGCCGCGCGCCGGATCTTTTTCCGACGCCGATCTGAACGTCAGCAGAGGAACTCCCATCCATGTTCGCCATTTCTTGGCGAGCGGTCCCCTTCGGGGGGCTGATACTCGCCCTGTCCACGGGACCTGCCAGTGCGCAGGACCCGCGTCTCGTCACGCTCGACGATGCCCTTGAACTTAGCGGGGTTGCCGAACAGGCCGATACCCGAGTCACCAATCCCCGCCTCCTGGGCCCCCGCGCAGAATCCGAGGCGGCGGCGGCTCTTGTCGACCAGGCTCGCCTCAGGCCCAATCCCGAGGTGTCCTTCGAAGTCGAGAACGTTGCCGGCAGCGGCGCGTTCTCCGGCCTCCAGTCGACCGAGTATACGCTCTCTGTCGGCCAGCGCTTGGAACTCGGCGGAAAGCGCTCTGCACGGGTCGGCGCGGCCGAGGCCCAGGCAGAACTGGCCTCTCTCAGAGCTGAGCTGACCGAGGCGGAACTGGGCCAATTGGTGCGCGAGCGCTACCTGCTTGCTGTTGCCGCAGCCGCTCGTGTGGAACTCGCTGAGGATGTGGTTGCGCGAGGCGAGGAACTCGCGCGCATAGGCGGTGTCCTGGTCGAAGTGGGGCGTGAGCCGCCCCTGCGCGCTCTGCGCGCGGACGCAGCACTGGCGGAGGCGCGGGCGCGTCTGGTGGAGGCCAAGGCAGAGAGTCTGTCGGCCCGTACGGCGCTCGCCGCGCTGTGGGCTTCATCCGAGGCGCCGCTAGTTCCGGCCGACTTTCCGAACATCATCCCGCCCGAGCCATTGATGTCCCCAGCAACGGAAAGCCTTAACTATCGGGTTGCGCGTGCTGAGAGCGCGGCCGCAGCGGCGGAGATCGAGCGGCAGCGAAGCTTGGGTACGCCGGATCCCACGGTCTCTGCAGGCGTGCGGCGTTTCGAGGAGAGCGGTGACAACGCATTCCTGATCGGCGTGTCGATTCCTCTTCCCTTTCGCGATCGGAACCAGGGCAATATCGCGGCTGCGGAAGCCCGATTGCGCGCGGCGAACGCGCGCGAAGCCGTTGCGCGCGTGGATCACGAGCAATCCGTCGCCACGGCCCGGGCGAGGTATCTTGGTGCCGGAGCGCGTGTCGAGACTCTGTCGCAGACATCGCTCCCGCAGGCGGAGGAGGCGCTGCGCCTCGTCCGCATCTGACACGAACAAAGCTGGCGATCCTCGCCGTGACCGCGATCGGTGCCCTGGCGCTGATCTTCTGGCCGACCCCCGAGGTCAGCGACCATGCGCAGGAGGCAGCCGGCACCGCGACACCCGAGGGGGTGGTCACACTGAGCGAGGAGCAAATCAGGGAGGCCGGGATAGAGCTGGCAACCGTGCGGGCCGGAACTGCTGTGGAACTCGTCTTCCCGGCAACGGTCGCGGCGAGCCCGACGGCTTCCGCACGTATCGACGCCCGCGCCTCGGGGGTGGTCCGCTCGGTGGGTAAGACGCTGGGCGACTATGTTTCACGCGGCGAGACGGTTGCCCGTATTGAGAGCGCCGATGCCGCTGCTCTCGCATCGCAGCTCAGCACGGCGCGCACCCGGGTCACCGAGCTGTCCGCCGCCTACGATCGCGAACGACGCCTGTTCGAAGCGAATGTCACGGCCCGCCAGGATCTTGAGGCCGCGCAGGCAAATCTCAGTGTGGCACGCTCGGAATTGCAGCGGGCGCAGGCCGCGGTCGCCGCGGCTGGCGTAAGTGGTGATGGCCTTTCGCTGGCCGTGACCTCACCGCTGTCCGGAAGGGTCACGGCCGCACCGATCGTGCTCGGGGCTTTCGTGGATACAGGCGAGGAACTTTATCGCGTAGTGGATCCGAACGGCCTGCAGGTCGAAGTGGCACTGCCTTCGGCCGAAGCCTCCCGCATCCAACCTGGCGACGAGGCCGTGCTGATCGTCGGCGATGGTCGCGAGATCGGGGCCCAGGTGCGTTCGGTCACTCCCTCGCTCGATCCGGAAAGCCGCAGTGCCACCGCGGTTCTGTCGCTCTCGCGCGGGGTTCCGGGTCTTCAGCCGGGCGCGTTCCTGCAGGCGCGGATCACGCCTGCAGGCGAGGTGGATCGCAACCGCACCACCGTTCCCGAGGACGCCGTCCAGGTTCTCGAAGGACGAGATGTCGTGTTCGTCCGCACCACGAGCGGTTTCCGGGCTCGCGAGGTCAAGGTCGGGATCCGGTCCGCAGGGCAGGTGACGATCCTCTCTGGCCTGGAGGAGGGATGGCGCATCGCCACCGGTAACGCCTTCCTGCTCAAGGCGGAACTGGAGAAGGAGGGCGCGAACCATGGGCACTGAGGCAGAACCCGCACCCACAGCGGAGACCCACTCTGACACTGGCAGCCATCGCCCGGGCCTGATCGGGGCGATCCTCGACATCGCCGTGCGGTTCCGCTGGGCGGTCATCGTCCTCACCGCCTTCGCCGCGATGTACGGCACCATGAATCTCCTGCGCCTGCCGATCGATGCGGTGCCGGACATCACCAACACGCAGGTGCAGATCAACACCAGCGCCCCGGCGCTCTCCCCCTCGCAGGTCGAGACGCAGGTGACCTTCCCGATCGAGACCGGTCTGGCGGGGATCGAGGGGCTCGAGATGACCCGCTCCATCTCGCGCAATGGCTTCAGCCAGGTCACCGCGATCTTCGAGGAAGGCACCGACATCTACTTCGCGCGCCAGCAGGTGAACGAACGGCTGGCACCGATCGGAGCATCGCTGCCAGAAGGAGCAGAACCCACGATGGGGCCGATTTCTACCGGTCTCGGCGAAGTGCTGATGTATACGATCGAATACGAGTATCCGGCAGGCCGCGGAGCGCCGAAGGGAGGGCGAACAGGCTGGCAAGCGGACGGGAGCTTCATCACGGAGCGGGGTGACCGTCTGGATACCGAGGTCGCCAGGGCCGCCTATTTGCGCACGGTGCAGGACTGGGTGGTGGCTCCGCTCATGCGCTCCATCGATGGCGTTGCCGGCGTGGATTCGATCGGTGGCTACGAGAAACAGTTCCTCGTTCAGCCCGATCCCGCCCGTCTCACCGGCTATGGCCTGTCGTTCGATTCCCTGATCGAGGCATTGGAAGCGGCGAACCTCGCCGTGGGCGCCAACTTCGTCGATCGTGCCGGGGAGGCGCTTCTCGTTCGCGTGGATGCGCGGCTTGGCGGCACGCAAGACATCGAGCAGGCCGTCATCGCCACCCGTGGGGGCGTTCCGATCCGCATCGCAGATGTCGCGACGGTGCGCATCGGGGGCGATCTGCGGACCGGCGCCGCTTCTCTCAATGGCGAGGAGGCGGTCGTGGGCACCGTCCTGATGCGAAGCGGCGAGAACAGCCGGACCGTGGCTGCGGGATCTGCCGAGCGGCTGGACGAAGTGCGCGCCTCCCTGCCTGCCGGCGTGGTCGCCGAGATCGTCTACAACCGGTCGTCACTCGTGGATGCGACCATTGCCACGGTGGAGAAGAACCTTGTCGAGGGCGCGCTGCTGGTGATCGCCGTGCTGTTCCTGCTGCTCGGCAGCATCCGTGCAGCGATCATTGCCGCGCTGGTCATTCCGATATCCATGCTGATGGCCGCCGTGGGCATGAACAGGCTGGGCGTTTCGGGCAATTTGATGAGCCTGGGGGCGCTGGACTTCGGCCTCATAGTCGATGGCGCTGTCATCATCGTCGAGAACAGCGTCGCGCGGCTTGCCGCCAGACAGCACCGCGAGGGCCGACTGCTAAGCCTCGGCGAGCGGTTGACCGAAACGCGAATGGCCGCGCAAGAGATGATCAAGCCGACCGTCTACGGCCAGGCGATCATCCTGCTCGTCTATGCTCCGCTTCTTACCTTCACGGGTATCGAGGGCAAGACGTTCTCGCCGATGGCTATCACGGTCATGCTGGCGCTCGCCTCGGCCTTCGTGCTGTCGCTGACCTTCGTTCCGGCGATGATCGCAGTGCTCCTCAATCGCAGGCTGACCGAGAAGGAGGTAAAGCCAGTCCGGGTCCTGAAGGAATGCTATGGCCCGGCGGTGCGCCGCGCGATCGCGCGGCCATGGCCCGTGATCGGAGCGGGTGCCGGGCTTTTCGCCCTGGCGGGTTTCGTGTTCACCTTCCTCGGCAGTGAGTTCACGCCCCAGCTCGACGAACGGGATATCGCGGTGCAATCACTGCGGATTCCCTCGACCTCGCTCGAACGCTCACTCGCCATGCAGCGCCGGGTGGAGGACAGGATCGAGCAATTCCCACAGGTGGAGCTGGTCTTCTCCCGCACGGGGACGGCGGAGGTGGCGAGCGATCCGATGCCGCCGAACGCCTCCGACGCTTACGTCATCCTGAAGCCGCGCGAGGAATGGCCCGATCCCGACCTGCCCAAGGACGAACTCGTCGCGCAGATGGAGGAATCGCTGAGCGGTCTGGTCGGCAACCTCTACGAGTTCAGCCAACCCATCGAACTGCGTTTCAACGAGCTGATCGCGGGGGTCCGCGGTGACGTTGCAGTCAAGCTCTACGGCGACGACCTGACCGTGCTGACCCGGTCGGCGGATGAAGTCGCGGAGGTACTACGGGGAGTGGAGGGTGCTGCTGACGTCAAGGTCCAGCAGGTTACGGGCTTCCCGACGCTCGACATCGTCTTCGATCGTCCGATGATCGCTCGCTACGGCCTGACCGTGGAGGATGTTGCACAATCCGTGGCCATCGCGCTGGGCGGTCGCCCTGCCGGACTGGTGTTCGAGGGTGACCGCCGCTTCGACGTCGTCGTGCGGCTCGAGGACGCGACCCGCGACGAGTTCGATCAGCTCGGCGCCCTGCCCATCGTTCTGGAAGGCGGGGTCACGGTTCCGCTCCGCACGCTGGCGGATTTCCAGGTGGTCGATGGTCTCGCCGAAGTTCGGCGTGAGCAGGGTCGCCGGCTGGTGATCGTATCGGCGAACGTGCGCGAGCGCGATCTCGGTTCGTTCGTGGAGGAGGCCCGCGCCCGCGTCTCCGAGAGCGTCGAACTGCCCGCCGCGTCCTTCATCGAATGGGGTGGGCAATACCAGAACCTTCAGGCCGCGCAGGCGAGGCTCGCTCTCGTGGTTCCGGTCTGCTTCGCGCTGGTGCTGCTGCTGCTGTTCATGGCGCTGGGCGGTTGGATTCCGGCGCTTGCGGTCTTCAGTGCGATCCCGATGGCGCTGGCGGGCGGGGTCTTCGCCCTCGCCCTGAGGGGAATGCCATTTTCGGTGTCCGCCGCAGTGGGCTTCATCGCCCTCTCGGGCGTCGCGGTGTTGAACGGGCTCGTGATGATGACGGCGATACGCCAGCGCCTGGACAGGGGCATGTCGCTCGACGACGCGATCTCCGACGGTGCGTTGCAGAGGCTGCGTCCAGTGCTGATGACCGCATTGGTCGCCTCGCTCGGGTTCGTGCCCATGGCCCTTGCAACCGATACTGGCGCTGAGGTGCAACGCCCGCTGGCGACGGTCGTAATCGGCGGACTGGTCACCGCGACCGCGCTCACGCTCTTCATTCTGCCCGCGATTGCCCGGCTGGTACTGCTGCGTAGCTACAGCCCACCATTGCACGATCCAGCACGATGGTATCGCAAGGAGACATCGTAATTACGACGAGTATCTCCTTCCGCCTTCAATGAACGTCCGTGCGGCTTCGCTCGCGCCTGGCGAAGTGCCGGACGAGGTCCATCCGGGCTATCCGGGCCTCGTCCTGGTTGGCGGCCGAGCCATCACGCGCCGGAGCCGCAGGGCCGCGCATCAGTCGCGCCACATCTCGGGGACGTGCGCCGAGGGTGGGATGTCGAGGACGGAGGAGGGGCCGCTACGCAACGGCGCGAAGCGCTCTTGCGCCGCACGCAGACGGGCCTGCATGGCGGCGACCACGTCCGGGTGGAGCGAGGCTACCGAGTAGTCCTCGCCCACCATCCTCGTATCGTAAAGCTGCGGATAGCCGCGCCCGCGCATGGGCATCATCAGATTGCGGTAATAGACGGCATCGAGATACTTCCAGTGCTGCGTGCGCAGGCCGACGACATCCTCATCGTTGAACAGGAGCAATTCCTCGTGGGGCGAGGCGGCGCTGCGGAGGAGCACCTCGGTCAGGTCCCGCCCGTCGAGCTCGACGCCGGCGGGCGGGGACATGCCGCCCATCGCGCACAGCGTTGGCAGCCAGTCGATACCCATGGCGATGGAGTCGCAGCGGCGCCCATGCGGGATCGTACCCGGCTGGCTGACGATCAGCGGCACCCGCGAGGCACCGTCATAGGCGCCGCCGCCCTTGCGCTCGCGCAGCGGGCCCGGTGAACCTTCGAACCATGGGCCGTTGTCGGAGGTGAACACCACCATCGTGCGGCGGGAGAGGCCGAGCGCCTCGAGCCTGTCCATGATCCGGCCGACGATCGCGTCGACCTCCGCGACGGCATCGCCGTATGCGCCCGCGCGCGACTGGCCGGCGAACGGTTCGGGGGGGTAATTCGGCAGATGCGGCTGGCTCAACGCTAGGGTGAGGAAGAACGGCTGTTCTGCATGATCCTCGATAAAGCGCTCGGCACGATTGGCGAATTGCTGCTGCAGCTGCACGTAGTCGACCGGCATTTCCTCAAGTCGGTCGCCCGTATCCTCCCATAGGCTCAGCGGTGACATGTCGTGGCTGTACTGGATGCCGTAGAACAGGTCGAAGCCGTGTTTGCTCGGCGGCCAGGCCTCCGTGCCCGGATTGCCCAGATGCCATTTGCCTATGAGCGCGGTTGCGTAGGCCGGCCGCAGCGCTTCGGCGATGGTCGTCTCCGCCAGCGGCAGCCCGCGCTTTTCGTTCTGCATGATGACCCCGCGTGCGAGGCCGGTGCGGATCGGGTAGCGTCCCGTCAGGTAGCCCGCACGCGACGGCGTACACAAGGTCGCCGGCGCATAGTAATCGGTCAGCACCGATCCCTGCCGGGCAAGCCGCGACAGGTTGGGCGTGCGGATGGTCGTGCCGCCGGTGGGTTCGATGTCTCCGTAGCCGAGGTCGTCGACGTAGAAGACGACAAAATTGGGGCGCTCCCCTCGCGTGGTGGCGAGTGCTGCGCCGGGCAGCAGTACGGCACTTGTAGCGGCCGCGCGTAGCAGGCTCCGCCGAGCGATTCTGACCATGTCCCTCATCCCCGAAGATCAAGCCGCAAGGGCGTGATCGTTTGTTTTGACAACACTGTCATACCCGGCATAGCGTCAAGATCAATGCAATAGCGCCTCTCATGGCGACGGGGGTCAAGGGAGAGGCGCAGGATCCGGCTGCCGTATGCCGAGCGCGACCTGTTGTTGGTGCGCGCGGGTAATGCCGCCGGTCGATCTTTGACTAAAATGCAATCGTGTCTAGGTTCGGCGGAAAGCGAATTCCTGCTCGGAAAGTCCGGGCTGGAAGGGGGAGTGGAAAGCAGATTTCGATGAACGTGCCGCCAGACGCGTCCTCACACAAGCGCACCGGACCTGCCCGCATGATCGATGTGGCGGATCTCGCCGGTGTCTCTCTCAAAACGGTCTCCCGGGTTATCAATGACGAGCCGCACGTCTCGCCGGCGCTGCGCGGCAAGGTCGAGGATGCGATCCGCCGGCTCGACTACGTACCCGATACGGCCGCCCGTTCGCTAGGAGGGGGGCGCACCTTCACCGTGGGTGTGCTGTTCGACAATCCAAGTCCCAACTACACGATGGGCATCATCGAGGGCGCTTATCGCGCCTGTCTCAGCAGCGGATACCATCTGCGCATCGACCACATGGACTCCTCGCTTGAACCCGCCTTGGTGCGGGCGCAGCTCGATGCAATTTTCCGCAACAGCCGCACTGACGGTTTCGTGCTCACCCCGCCGCTGACCGATGAGCCGATGGTGCTCGACCACTTCGACAATCTGGGCGTGCGCTACGTGCGGATTGCACCGGCTGACACCAGCAACCGTTCGCCTGGCGTCTATATCGACGACGAGGAAGCGGGCGGGCGCGTGGCCCAGTATATGTGGGACCTCGGGCATAGGTCCTTCGGCATCGTCAACGGACCGAGCAGGCACAGCGCGTCGCGCAGGCGCCGCGCGGGATTCCTTGGCCGGCTGGTGGAACTGGCGCCACAGGCGACCGTGGCCGAGGCGTCGGGTGAGTTTCAATTCGCCGGCGGTATCGCGGGAGGCGCCAGGCTGCTTTCGCATGACGACCGCCCCACCGCCATCTTCGCCACGAATGACGACATGGCGGCTGGCGTGATGGTGGCCTGTGCCCAGGCTGGCCTGACCGTGCCCGACGACATCTCGGTGGTCGGTTTCGACGACAGCTGGGTGGCGCGCTCGGTGTGGCCCTACCTCACCACCGTTGCGCAGCCGATCGCTGACATGGCCGCCACCGCCGTGCGTCTGCTGCTCGACCGCAAGAGACCGGTCAACGGGCCCGAACTGCACAAGCTGGACTACCACCTGGTGGAACGGTCCTCGGTTGTCGCGCCCCCGCACGGACGCGGGCAGGGCTAGCGCCTGTCGCGCCGCACGCAGCGAAAGCCGATGTGGCTGGTGCTGGTGTCGATCATCTCCGGGTGCCGCGCGGCGGGCCGATAGCGGCGGCAGTAGCTCTCGGCACACAGGTGGGAGCCACCTTTGAGAACCTTGCGGCCGATTCGCACGCCCGGCTGCGCAGGATCGAAACTGTGCCGCAACACGCCGCCGCGAGGGTTGGAGATGGTGCAGCAGGCGCCCGCCCGCTCCTTCGTGATCGGCTGGTGGAGGCTCCACCAGTCAGCCGTCCATTCCCAGGTATTGCCGATCATGTCGAACAGGCCATAGCCGTTTGCCGGGTAGGTCCCCACCGGGGAGGTGCGTTCCCAGCCATCGCTGAGGTCGTTGCCGTGCGGGAAGGGGCCCTGCCAGTAATTGGCGAGCATCTTGCCCTCGGGGGCCAGCTGGTCGCCCCAAGCATAGGCGGTGCCCGCCAGCCCGCCTCGCGCTGCGTATTCCCACTCGGCTTCGGTCGGCAAGTCCTTGCCCGCCCAGGCCGCGTAAGCCTTACAGTCGGCATGGGCGACGTGGACCACAGGGTGATCCTCCAGCCCCTCGATATCGCTGTCGGGGCCGAGCGGATGGCGCCAGTCGGCGCCGAAGACGAAGCGCCACCAGTTTGCCGGATTCGCCAGGTCGACAGGGCCCTCGCTGCTGGTGAAGACGAGCGAGCCCGGTTGCGCCATCTCAGGCAACATGCCCGGGTAGTCCTTCGGATCGGGCGCGATCTCGGCAAGGGTGATGTGGCCGGTCTCCTCCACGAAACGCGCGAAGCGGCGGTTGGTGACGGGCTCGGCATCGATCCAAAAGCTGTCCACCTTGATCCGCCGGACCGGCTGCTCCTCGGGGTAGAAATCGTCCGATCCCATCGCGAAGGTACCACCCTCGATTCGCACCATCCCCTCGGGCGCCTCTGCACCCTGCGCCCGGGCGCGACCTGATCGACGCTTGAGTGGCGCGCTGCCCATCAGGCTCCACCTCCGCCGCGACGCGCCGTTTTCATCATGTGCGCAAAGTCGAAAACGGGTGTCTCGGGTGTGTACTCGCCGGTCAGCTGGAGCGAGAGGTAGCGTCCGGCGCTGCGCAAGTATTCCTGGTCCTCCTCCGCTGCCATGCGCTGCGCGAGTCCAAGCGCGGGCCTGGCCTTGTCCCCGAGGAACGTGAGCGAATTGATGGCGTACAGGCGCACCTGCCAGGGCAGGTCTTCCCCGGCTAGCGACACCAGCGCCGGAACCGCGGCCTCATCTTCTCCCAGCCGCGCCAGCGCCTCGGCAGCGACGATGCGCACATGCGGGCTTTCGTCACCGGCCAGGGCGGCCTGCAGCGCCGCCTTGGCCGGCTCAGCGTCCTCGCCGATCAGCAGCAGGCCCATCGCGCCCCAATAGCGCAGCACTTCCACCTTGGTATCCAGCAGCGCGGCGAACTCGTCTCGCGCGCGCGCGTCTCTCCGGGCGGCCTTGGCACCCACCTCCATCAGCTGCCGGAGCGGGTACAGTGCCGGGTCGCGGCTCGCCGCATAGCCTTCGCCGGCCATCGTCTCGGGCAAGAAGCCGTTGTCGTGAATGGCGATCATTTGCTCGTCGAGCGCGGCTGACAGCTTGGCGAGCATGTCGGCATGCGCTGCCTTGCCGGCCAAGTCGTTGACCTGGTCGGGGTCGCTTTCAAGATCGTAGAGCTCCTCGTACGGCTTGGTGTGGAAGAAGCGATCCTGCACGGGATTGAGCCGGCCCGCCAGATGCTCGCGCTCCCAGGATTGATAACCCTTCGCGAGCCATTCGAAGGCCCCGTGTTGCCCCCATGGGCGATGCGGCATGTAATTGCGAATGTAGCGCCAGCGCCCGTCGGTCGCGGTACGGGTAAAGTCGATCCGCTCGTCCATCCGGTTGCGCATGCCGAAAGCGTATGGCTGCGGCCCCGGACTCGCCGGTCCGAGGAGGGCATGTCCGCGCATCTGTGGCGGCTGGCTGATACCGGCAAGCGAGAGCAAAGTGGGCGCCAGGTCGATGAGACTGACGGGCGCCGCAATCTCGCTTCCCGGCCCCGCGGGCATCCAGTGCCGCCACTTCTCGGGTACGCGAACCACCATCGCGCAGCGCAGCCCCTCATCGTAGCAGTAGCGCTTGGAGCGAGGCAGGACCCCGCCATTGTCGGAATAGTAGAAGACGATGGTGTCTTCCGCGAGTCCGGCCGCCTCGAGCTCGGCGAGTTTCTCGCCCACCTGCCCGTCCATCTGCTCCACCAGGTTGTAATAGGTGGCGTAGTCGCGGCGAATGTCGGGCGTGTCGGGGAGGTAGGCCGGCAGCCGTACCATGTCTGGCGTCACTCGCCCGTCGACCGGCTGGAAGATCCGCGATTCATGCGAGACCATGAAGTTGAACACGCTCATGAACGGTTGCCCGTCGGGACGGTTCTTCCAGTGCGCTTCGTCACCCTGCTCATCCCAGATCGTATTCGGATCGACCGTGCAGTTGTAATCGGTCTTGGCGTTGTTGGTGCAGAACCAGCCCGCTGCCCGCAGCAGCTCGGGATAGGTGCGGAACTCGGCTGGCAGCACCGCCTCGGCCCGCATCTGGTGCGCAGGCGAGCAGCTTTCGGGATAGACTCCGGTCAAAATGCCGAAGCGCGATGGCGCGCAGACCGGCGCATTCGAATAGACATTGCGATAAAGCAAGCCCTCGGCCGCCAGCCCGTCGATCGTCGGCGTGTGCGCTATCGGGTCGCCGTAGCAGCCGATGAAGGGATTGTTGTCTTCGCTCACCAGCCACAGGATGTTGGGGCGGGGCGCGTCGCTAGCGGGGACCTGCGCGCGCGCGGCGCCGGCCGCCGCCAGCCCGGCAAAGGTGCACAGCGCGCGGCGGCGCGAAAGCGGTAAGGCATTGCGGGCGCTCACTCTCCGCCCTCCTTTTCCGCCTGCTCGATCACCTCGCGCAGTGGCGGCGTGGGGATCAGCGCACGCCCCTCGGCATGCGCCGCAGTCTTCGCTGGGCTGTCGGGAATGATGCCGTCGAAGCGATCGCCTGGATTGGCCCCTATGTACCAGTCGTCGGGAAAATCGGCCGCGCGGGTGCCGCCGGCCAGGCGTCGCACCGCGCCGATAGACTGGCGCTGCATGTAAGGGATCATGTGCTTCCCGTCCGCGTTGGTGAGCTCCGCGAACAGCGCAGCGCGAAGCTCCTGCTTGGTCGCGTCGAACGCGCTGTCGTCGGCCAGATTGTGCATTTCATCCGGATCGGTTGCGAGGTTGTAGAGTTCGTCGCGATCGTAAACGCCGTAGTACTGAATATACTTCATGTTGTCGCGCGTGATGGCGAACGTGGTGGGCGTGTGCGGGAAATTGTATTCCCAGTAATACTCGTAGATGAAATCGCCCGGCTTCCATTTGCTCGCGGGCAGTGCGCCGTCCCATAGCTGCCACGCGCTGGTGCCCTCGAACTGAGGCGGTGGGGCGACGCCCGCGCTGGCAAGAAAGGTGGGGGCGAAGTCAAGATTCCGGACGCGCCCCTCGTTCACCGCGCCCGCCGGGACGGTGCCGGGCTCCCACACCAGCAGCGGCACGCGGACCGATGCCTCGTAGGCGTTGCGCTTGTCGATCAGCCCGTGCTCCCCGATCTGGAAGCCGTTGTCGGAGGTGAACACGACCAGCGTATCCTCTTCGAGGCCGTGCTCGCGCAGATACGCCATGATGCGCCCGAGGCTGTCGTCCACCGCCGACAGGGCGCCGTAGTAGTATTTCAGATAGTCGCCCATCGGGATGTCGGCGTTGTAGAAGAAGTCGATCCCGTGCCAGGTGTTGCGCTGGTCGTAGACCCAGCGCGGCTTGCCCGCATAGTTTTCGGGCGTGTTGGCCGCGCTGGCGGGCAAGGGGAAGGTGGCGTCGGCGTATTGCCCCGCGTGGCGCGGCGGGGGCAGCGGGTCCGAATGGACGGCTTTGTGGCTGAGGTAGAGAAAGAAGGGCTTGTCCTGTTCGCGCCCGTGTTCCAGCCAGTCGAGCGCGTAGTCGGTCAGTTCGTCGGTGATGTAACCCTTTTGCGGGACATGCTCCCCGTCGACATTGAGCATCGTACCCTCGCCACCCGTCGACGGATCGGCCGGCCAGTAGCTGCCCTGGCCGCGGAAGCTGATCCAGCGGTCGAAGCCGGGCCGCGGCGTGTCGGTGTCGTCGCCCATGTGCCACTTGCCGACGAAGGCGGTCTGGTAGCCGGCCTGTTGCAGGTAGCGGGGGAAGAAGGTCAGGCCCTCCTCGCTCGAGTTGTTGTTGTCCACCACCAGATGATTGCGCGGGCTCATGCCGGTCAGGATGGTCGCGCGGCTGGGCGAACATAGCGAGGAGGTGACGACCGCGTTGGGAAAGTATGTCCCCTCGCGCGCCATGCGGTCGATATTGGGCGTCGAGAGTTGCGGCTGGAGAAACCCCATGCCGTCATAACGCAGGTCGTCCACCAGCACGAAGATGATGTTTCGCGGGCCCTGCTGGACGGGGGAGCTGGCCGGAGCGCTATCCTGTGCCGCCGCCGGCGTGAACGGCGCCAGCGGCAATGCGAGGGCAATCGCGGCGGCGCTCAGGAGGGTTGTTCGCAAACAAGACATCACACGCACTCTCCTAGTAGACCATCTCGGTGCGATGGCCGTTGATCGTCACTTCTGTCGTCGTGCGGAGCGGCCAGCGAGGCGGCGGCAGGCTCGCGCGCCAGTCCTCGATCGCCTTGGTGAGCGCCGCGCGGGTGGCCGGGTCGGTGGTGGAAAGGTCGTTGCTCTCCGCGATGTCCTGCGACAGGTCGTAGAGCGCGGTCTCGTCCCAATCTTCGCTGCGCCACAATTTCATCGGGCCGAGCCGCGCAGCGTAGACCGGCTCCTGACCAAAGACGAGCAGGCGCGGCTCTGCCGGAGCGTGCGTGGCGCTGGCGACGAGGCTCCTGCCTGTTACGCCCGACGGCAGGGGAGCACCGGCGTCCATCGCGCCCAGAACCGTGGGCACGATGTCGATCGCGCTGACCGGCGTGTCGACGATGCCCTGCGGCCGCATGCCCGCAGGCCAGCTCATCACGAAGGGCACGCGCACGCCGCCCTCCAGATAGGTAAACTTGCCCGCGCCCCACGGGTGGTCGGGATTGCAGAAGCCGAAGCGCTCCGGGCAGCCATTGTCCGAAAGGAATACGACGATGGTGTTGTCGAACACGCCCTTGGTCTCGAGCGTGTCGAGGATCTGGCCGACCCCGTCGTCCATCGCGGCGATCATCGCCAAATAGGTGCGGCGCACCGGATCCTTGATATGGGCGAAGCGATCGTACCATTCCTGCGGCACCTGCATCGGCCAGTGCGGCGCGTTGTAGGCGACATAGGCGAAAAACGGCGCATCGCCGTCCGCGGCGCGACCGATGAAGTCGATGGCGTGATCGGTGATTTCGTATGTGAGGTACTTGTCGAAATTGTGCACCACCCGCGCTTCGGGCCCTTCCACGATGACCCCATTGCCGCGACGCTGGTCGAGCGAATACTTCTCGTTGCGCGTCGGCGTGGTCACGATGCCGGGCGTATCCGGATCAACGTAGACGGTCTCTCCCGCCAGGAAGCCGAAGAACTCGTCGAAGCCGCGATTGGTCGGGTAGAACTGCGGCTCGGCCCCCTGGTGCCACTTGCCGATCGCAGCTGTTCGGTAGCCCAGCGGCTTGAGGCGCGAAGCCAGCGTGGGCTGGTCCACCGGCAGGCCTGCGCCTTCGTTGCCCTGGTCATTGATGTTGTAGGTGAAGCCGAAGGTCTGCGGCATCTTTCCTGTCAGCAAGGCAGCGCGCGAAACTGCGCACACCGAGGCCGCGACATAGCCGTCCGAGAAGGCGACCCCGGCCTTCGCGATCCGGTCGATGTTGGGAGTGGGAACGTCAGCGCGCCCGTAGGTGGAGACATCGGCCCAGTCGAGGTCGTCGACCAGGATCACCACTACGTTGGGTCGCTGCGCAACGGGCGCTTCGGCTCGCGGGGGGGAAGCAGGCGGGTGGGCGGCGCAGGCCGAGAGGCCGAGCGCCGCCGTGCCGACTAGAAGCGTGCACAGGGTGGGGCGCAGCATGCTCATGCGCCCGGATACCGGCCGCAACCCGCCACCGTCGCGGGGAGCGCCGGATCGACCGATGCCTGCCCTGCGCACCAGGGATAGCGTTCCTGATCGAGCTCGCCGTCGGGCGTCTCGTCGAGCAGCTTGCGCAGCGCTGCGTAGTGCTTCGCCGCCTCGCCACGCCGGGCTCTGGCCGCGATCTCGGTCTCGGTGCCGGATATGTCGTCCATCTCGACGAACCGGCCATCACCATAGAGCTTGTAGTCGGCGTCGAAAGCGAAGCGAACCGGCTCGAACTGCCAGCGCGGCGCATAGTGCATGAAGATTGAGTCGCGCGCGCTTTCCTGCCGCCCCTGCATCACCCGCCATTGACTGACGCCGTCTGGTGTATCCTCGGGCCGGCCGGCGATGTCGGCGAAAGTGGGCAGCATGTCAGCGAAGTCGACCAGCGCCTTGCTCACCGCGCCCTCGGGGATTGTCCCGGGCGCCCAGACGATAAGTGGCACGTGGGTGCCGTTTATCGTGGGTGTGCCCTTGCCGCCGCGAACCTGATGCCCGTCGCGCACCGAGGTGATCGCCTGGCTCGTGCCATTGTCGCCGGTGAAGATGACGATCGTGTTCTTGTCGAGTCCGGTTGCACGAAGCTTGTCCATGACGTTGCCGACCATGGTGTCCATGTAAGTGACCATGCCGGCGAAGCGATCCTGCGCGCCCTTGGCGGCCGAAGAATCGGGCGTCGGCACGAACGGGTCATGGGTCAGCACCAGCGAGTGATACAGGAAGAAGGGCTCGGCCTTGTGCCGCTCGATGAAGTCGAGCGCGAAGGCGTTGTCGTAATCCGGCCCGAAGCCTTCCTCGTTGATTCTGGTGCGCCCGTCTTCGGCGCGGGTCGGGCCCCAGTAGCGCGATCCTTTTGAGTCGAGCGCCTTCAATTGCCAGAGGTAGCTCTCGTCGAAGCCGGCTTGCTCCGGCGTGATGCCCACGCGGCCGTCGAAGCCGTTGCCCATCAGCTGCCACTTGCCGACCATGCCCGTGGCATAGCCGGCATCCTGCAACATGTTGCCGAAAGTGCGCTGGCCCGGCGCAAGGTAGCCGAATGCCTCGTAGTTCCGCCAGTTCTCCAGGCCGGTCATGATCCGCACGCGCGAGGGCGAGCACAGCGGCATCGCGTGAGCGTTGGTGAAGCGGGTGCCTTCGGCGGCAAGGCGGTCCAGATTGGGCGTGTGATAGCCGCCGCCATAGGCATTGACGGCTTCAACCCCGAAATCATCCGCCAGGATGAGGATGATGTTCGGCGGGCCATCCGTACGCGGTGGCGGCACGGGGGCGGGGGCGCCGGCTCCCCGGCTGGCCGGCGGCGCAGCAGCTGCACCCTGCTGCGCGAAGGCGGCAGGCGAGGCCAGCGCAAGCGCACCGGCGCTCAGCGCAAAGGTCGCGCAGCGCCCGAGAAAGCGGGCGTGATTCAGGCGTGAGGTCATCTTGGAGATGCTCCGTAGCTACGGTTGGCGTTGGCCTCGCTTTCGTCGAAGCTCTCTCGCGAACGAAAGGCCTCGGGCGCTTCGGCAAGGGCGGGGGTCGAATGGCGGCGCGCTTCGCGCCACCATAATGCCTTCAGCTCCTCGAGCTTCTCGGGCATGGCGGCGGCGAGGTCGCGGCTTTCGGTCGGGTCGCTGGCGAGATCGTACAGCTGCCAGCGATCCTCGGCGAAGTCAGTGCCGTTCAGGTGCACGGCCAGCGCGCGCCAGTCGCCCATCGTAATCGCCCGATTGCCGCGCAGTTCGAAGTACTGGACATTGCGCGGCGCCGGCGCGCTGGCTGAGCGCACGGTTGAAAGGATCGAGTGGCCGGCGACCGGGATTTCCTCACGCCCGTTCACGCTGTCCGGGAACGAAGTGCCCGCCGCATCCGCAAGCGTAGGAGCAATGTCCACCGCATCGATATACTGGTGCCGGATGGCGCCGGGGTCATCGACCTCGCGCGGCCAGGAGAGGATCAGCGACGTGCGTACGCCACCGAGGTAGGGCCACAGTTTGTAACGCTTGTAGGGCGTCGAGCCGAGCATGGCCCAGGGGCGCTGGTACTCCGACTGCGTCTTGTCGGTGCCCAGTTCGTCAATCCGCTCCAGCATCTCGGCAGCCGTCATCGTCTCGGGGCGGTAGAGGTGCTGGAAGCTGCCATTCTGCCCGGCTTCCGAGGCCGCGCCATTGTCCGAAACGACGACGATCAGCGTGTTGTCGAAGCGGCCGGTGCGCTTCAGATGGTCGACGAGGCGCCCGATTTGCTCGTCCGCGTGGGTCAGGAACCCCGCATAGACCTGCATGAAGCGGGCGAACACGGCACGCTCTGTGTCGGTCAGGTCGTCCCAGGCCCGGTCCCCCGGGTTGCGCGGCGAAAGCTGCGCTTGCTGCGGTATGATCCCGAGCGCCTTTTGCCTGGCAAGGCGCTCTTCGCGCAGCTTGTCCCAGCCCTTGGCATAGACGCCGTCATAGGCATGGATGTATTTCGCGGGCACCTGGATAGGCGCATGCGCCGCGCCGTAGGCGAGGTAGACGAAACGCGGCTTGTCGCTCGCCTGGTCGAGCGCGGCGATTGCGCGATCAGTGATGTCCACCGAGAAATGGTAACCGTCGCGGTCGGGCTCGGGGAGGCGCGCATTCCCCTCGATCAGCTTCGGATGGTACTGGTCCGTCCAGCCCAGAAAGAACCCATAGAACTCGTCGAAGCCGCGCTGCAGCGGCCACGAGGCGTTGTTGCCGGGTGAGCCGTCCTCGTTCTCGGGCGCCAGGTGCCACTTGCCGAAGCCGCGAGTCGCATACCCGGCGCGCTGCAACACCTGGGCAATGGTGCTGGCGTTCTGCGGCAACTCGCCGCGGTCGCGAGTGAGGTCTTGCGGATCGACCTGCCGGGCAGGAAGATCCGCCATGCGCACGGTCTGCGGATTGCGTCCCGTCAGGAGCGCCGCTCGGGTAGGAGAGCACACCGCCTTGGTGTCGAAGCGATTGTAGCGCAGGCCGGCCGCGGCAAGCGCATCTATATTCGGCGTGCGAATTTCCGAGCCGAATGAGCCGATGTCGGAGAAACCCACGTCGTCGAGCACAATCAAGACGATGTCGGGAGGCAGGGCAGCGCCGCCGGACGATTGCGCGAGGTTACCCGTATGTGCGCAGCCGGCCAGAGCGAATCCGCCAGCTGCCACCAGCAAGGTTAGGCGCGTCCGTCCCATTTTTTCCATCCCCTCCCGCATCGGGCGACCCGAGCGGTGCCATCAGGCATTTTGTGGAACATACGATAATCATGTTGGCACCGTTGTCAAATTGGGCTGACAACGGTGTCTAATTGTGGTTTTATAGGAATGAAGACGCGGCGCACACGATTGCACCGCGCTCAGGGGAAGGGGATATATCAATGAACAAATCCATGATTAGGCTGCTTTTTCTGTCCAGCGCGCTGGTTGCTGTGCCGGCTAATGCTCAGAACCGTCAGTCGCCGCTCGACGAGGCCGCGCAGGAACAGGGCGAGGGCAGTGCTGAGCTCGGCGGCGGGCAGATCATCGTAACTGCGCAGAAGCGCAGCGAACGTCTGCAGGACGTGCCTCTGGCGATTACTGCCGTAACGGGTGCCGCGCTGGAGGCGCGCAACATCACCGACACCAAGAACCTCGTGCAGGTCGCTCCCTCGCTTTCCTTCGGCCAAGGCAACAATCCGAACAATTCCAGTTTTCGCATTCGCGGCATCGGTACTTCGGTATTCGGCGTCGGCAGTGAGTCGTCGGTCTCGGTTGTGGTCGACGGAGTCGTGATGGCGCGCGCGGCGCAGGGTTTCACCGATCTTGCCGACATCGAGCGGATCGAGGTGCTGCGCGGGCCGCAGGGCACGTTGTTCGGCAAGAACGCGACCGGCGGCGTCATCAGCGTCGTTACCGCCCGCCCGACCGACTACGTCAGCGGCAAGGTGCGTGCCACCATCGCCGAGCATGACGAATACCATATCAACGGCACAGTGGCCGGTCCGGTATCCGACAATATCGGGGCGCGGATCACCGCCTATTACAACGATGACAAGGGCATCTACGACAACCTCGCAAACGGCGACCGGGTGAATGCCACCCAGTCATGGGGCTTGCGCGGCAAGCTTGAGTTCGACATCGGCGATCTCAACCTTCTCGCCTCGGCCAGCTACAACGAGATTGATAGCAATTGCTGCCAGTCGGCCCTGGTGCGATCGGACAGCGCGATCCTCGATCAGCTCGTTGCCCCGGTGGTGGCGCGCCCGTTCAACACGGATGTCTCCTCCAACGGCAACGCTGTCTCCAACACGGATCTGGCGATCTACTCGCTCGAGGCGAACTACGACTTGGGCTGGGGTTCGATCACGTCCATCACCGCTTACCAGAAGTACAACTTCCTTGGCGGCTTCGATGTCGACGGTATCAACACTCCGGAACCGATCTACACCGGCGGCGCCGGTACCGCGCCGTTCTACGCGCAGTTCGACATCAACTCCGGACCCTTCGATATCGGTCAGTTCTCGCAAGAATTGCGGATCGCGTCGGCAGGCGACCAGGCGTTCAACTATGTTGCCGGCGTCTATTACGACAACACCAAGATCAACCGTTCCTTTGGCCGCCGGATCGTCAACTGCCCGACCAGCGATCCGCTCAACCAGGGGCTGGCGATTGGTGTCATCTGCCCGGCGCCCGTCGGGACCTCGGGCAGCGCTACGTCGCACCTGGAGCAGGAGCAGATCGCCGCGTTCGGCCAGGTCGACTTCACCATCGTGGGCGGCCTCAAGGCACTAGCGGGCATCAGGGTCCAGCATCAGAGCATGTGGGTGGAGGGCGCGCAGGACATCGGCCCGATCGTGCCAGGCGATGTGCCCATGTTCACCGGCGCAACGCTCACCAGCGGCCGGACCGATGCCAAGGACGATGCGGTGACCGGCCGTGCTGGCCTGCAATACGAGTTCAGCCCCGATGCGCAGGCCTATGCGACCTACAGCCGCGGCTACAAGGGCCAAAGCCTCGGGACCGAGTTCAACCAGACCTTCAACAACAACCCGGTGGTGGAGCCCGAGACGGTCAACGCCTACGAGGTCGGCTTCAAGGCCAGCACGACCGACAATCTGCTGTCGGTTTCGCTCGCCGGCTTCATTGCCGACTACAAGAACCTGCAGGTGCAGGCGAACAGGTCGGACAACTCGACCGGCACTTTCCTGTTCGTCGTGACCAATGCCGGCACGGCGAGCACCAAGGGCGTCGAACTCGAGGCGACCGTGCGGCCCACCGAGGGCTTCTCTGTGCACCTCGGCGCCGCCTACATCCATGGCCGCTTCGACGCCGACGGCCTGGCCTGCCCGCTGCAGCAGCGCTTGGGCGTGCCGGTGGTGCCGAGCACCAATGTGCCGGCTAACACTTGCGTGCGCGTGCAGAGCCTGGACTCCTCGGGCAACGTCATCGCCACTTCCGGCGCGACGCAATATGTCAGAGACGGCAAGCTGCCCAACACGCCCGAGTTCCGCTTCTCGCTCAACCCGCATTACGAGCTGGATGTGAGCGCAGACCATGTGGCCTATGTCGACGCCATCATCGACTACCAGTCGAAGGTGAACTTCTCGCTCGAGCAGGATCCGCTCACCTACCAGGACGGCTTCGCAACTGTCGATCTCACCGTAGGAGTACGGCCGATCGGCACCGGGTTCAGCGCCTCGATCTTCGTCAAGAACCTGTTCGACAAGCAGTACTATACCGGCCTCGGCCATGCTTCGACGGCCACGGCGCAGAACGTCACCCCCAACAACCTGCTCGGCTATACGCCCAAGGCCGCCTTCCGCTATTTCGGCGCGACCGTCGGCTACTCGTTCTGACCTACCCGTGCGGGGCCGCCACCATGTGCCGGCCCCGCGCCACCCGCGCGGAGTAATTCCATGAAGACTATCCATACAGCCGCTCTGGCCGGAATCGCGTTCGCCCTGTCGATCCCGGTCGCCATCGCTGCGCAGGAGGACGCCGGCGAGGCGGCGAGCGCGAAGGCTGCCGCTACGCTTGCGCAGATGACGCAGGAGGAGAAGACCGTCCTCACGCACGGCATCATGCCGCTGCCCATCGGCCCCAATCCGCCACCCGTACCGCCCGAGGCGCTGCCGGGGGCTGGCTATGTCCCAGGGATTCCCCGCCTAGGTGTGCCGGCGCTGCTGGAGACCGATGCGAGCCTCGGCGTCTCCTACGTATTCGGCCTGCGCGGCGACGGCGCGACTGCGCTTCCCTCGGGGCTGGCGCAGGCGTCGACCTTCAACCCCGAACTCATCGAGCAGGGCGGGGCGATGATCGGCGGCGAAGCGCGTGCCAAGGGTTTCAACGTCCTGCTTGCGGGCGGCGTCAACCTGATGCGCGACCCGCGAAACGGGCGCAATTTCGAGTATCTCGGTGAAGATCCGCTGCTCGCCGGCACACTTGTCGGCCACGCGATTCGCGGCATTCAGTCGAACAACATCATCTCGACCATCAAGCACTTCGCGCTCAACGGACAGGAGACGGCGCGCAAGTTCGTCGACTCGACCATCACGCCCGCGGCTGCGCACGAGAGCGATTTTCTCGCCTTCAAGATCGGCATCGAGATTGGCAATCCCGGTTCGGTCATGTGCGCCTACAACAGGGTCAACGGCGAGCAGGCCTGCGCGAGCGACTGGCTGCTGAACGACGTGCTCAAGACCGAGTGGGGCTATAAGGGCTTCGTCATGTCCGATTGGGGCGCCGTGCCCGGGCTCGAGGCGGCGCTCAACGGGCTCGACCAGCAGTCGGGCGCGCAGCTCGATGCGGCGGTCTTCTTCGACGAGCCACTCGCTACCGCCGCCCGCTCCGACCCCGCCTACGCGCGCCGGCTCGACGACATGAACGAGCGCATCCTGTGGGCGATCTACGATAACGGGCTCGACACCAACCCGGTCCGCCCGGGCGGCGCGATCGACTTCGAAGCCAATGCCGCCATTGCGGGCGAAGTGACCGAGCAGGGCATTGTGCTCCTGCGCAACGAGGGCGGCGCGCTTCCGCTGGCCGCCGAGGCCGGGCGTATCCTTGTGGTGGGGGGCTATGCGGACGCGGGCGTGCTCTCGGGTGCCGGCTCGAGCCAGGTGCAGGGCGAGGGCGGCCCGGCCGTCTCGATCCCTCTGGGTGGCGGCTCGGATTTTGCGCCGTTCTTCGTCGAGACCTATCACAGCTCAAGCCCGCTCGACGCGATCCGCGCCTCAGCGCCTGATGCCGACGTGGTCTACCGCAACGGTCGCTACCTCTCGGAGGCGGTCGCACAGGCGCGCCAGGCCGACGTGGTGATCGTCTTTGCCACCCAGTGGTCTACCGAAGGCTTCGACCAGCCCGATCTGTCGTTGCCGAATGGCCAGGACGCGCTGATCGCCGCCGTGGCGGAGGCCAACCCCAAGACCATCGTCGTGCTCGAGACGGGCGGCCCCGTACTGATGCCGTGGCTCGATCGCACTGCGGCGGTGGTGGAAGCGTGGTATGCTGGAGCGCGGGGCGGACCTGCCATCGCCGACGTGCTGTTCGGCAAGGTCAATCCCTCCGGCCATCTGCCGATCACCTTTCCCGCCAGCCTGGAACAGCTGCCGCGCCCGGTGCTCGACGGCATGGGCCGTTTCGAGCCAAACTTCTCGGGCGCCAGCGCCAATCCCGACGACGAACTCGCGGCCGATTATAACATCGAGGGCTCGGACCTGGGCTATCGCTGGAACGCGCGCCAAGGCCACGAGGCGCTGTTCCCGTTCGGCTTCGGCCTCAGCTACACCACCTTCGCGACCGACGGGCTCAACACCGACGGACGCACAGCGAGCTTCAGCGTGCGCAACACCGGCGACAAGGCCGGCGCCGACGTCACGCAACTCTATCTCGTGCGGCGCGGCGGCGAAGTGAAGCAGCGCCTCGTCGGTTTCGCGCGGGTCGACCTGGAGCCCGGTGCGAGCCGCAAGGTCGAGCTGACCATCGACCAGCGCCTGCTCGCCGACTGGCGCGACGGCGAATGGGTCATGCCCGCAGGGAGCTACGAATTCGCGCTGGGCGAGGATGCCGAACGCCTGGGTCCTGTCACCACTGTGGATTTGCCCGGCCGCAGGTGGCCGCAGTGATCGCCAAACCGGCCTGATACCTGCATACCAACGTGAGCTGAAGGAGCGAACTCATGGCGCTGGTGCCGAAAACGGCCTCGTCCACCGATCCGCAGCCGCTTGCCGGCGAGCCGCCGCCCATCGACGCGCCCGGCCTCAACTACTTCGTGATGGCGCTGTTCTTCATATTCGGTGGCATCACCTCCCTGAACGATGTGATCATCCCCAAGTTGAAGGAGCTGTTCACGCTCAACTACACGCAGGCCATGCTGGTGCAGTTCTGCTTCTTCACCGCCTACCTGTTGATCGGCATTCCGGGCGCCAAGCTCGTCAAGAGGATCGGCTACATGCGCGGCGCGGTGGTGGGGCTGCTCACCATGATGGTGGGCTGCCTGCTATTCATCCCCGCCTCGCGCATGGCGACTTACGGCGTGTTCCTGTTTGCTCTGTTCGTGCTGGCGAGCGGCGTGGTGGTGGTTCAGGTGGTGGCGAACCCGCTCATCAGCCTGCTCGGGCCGCCGGCCACAGCGCATTCGCGGCTGACCTTTGCTCAGGCGTTCAACTCGCTGGGCACCACGGTCTTTCCCATCGTCGGCTCGGCGCTGATCCTGGGCAGCCTCGCCGGCGTCTCCGCCGACCAGCTGACCGGTCCGGCACTGGATGCCTACCGCACGGCCGAGAGCCAGGCGATCGTCGATGGTTACCTCGGCCTGGCATTGGCGCTGGCGGCGGCGGCGGGCGCAGTCTGGCTCTTTCGCGACAGGTTGCGAGGGGAGCAGCACGAGGCGAGCGGCGCGCTTGCCGGTCTCGATCTGCTCGCCCGGCCCCGCTTCGGGCTGGGCGCGCTGTGCATCTTCCTCTATGTCGGCGCCGAGGTCTCGATCGGCTCGCTGATCGTCAGCTACCTCGAACAGCCGGGCGTCATGGCGCTGAGCCAGCAGGCCGCGGGCGATCTCATTTTCCTGTATTGGGGCGGCGCGATGGTCGGCCGCTTCATCGGCTCTGCCGTGCTGCGAATTATCAGCCCGGGCAAGGTGCTGGCCTTCGTAGCGTCCGGTGCCATCACGCTGCTCCTCGTTTCGACCAATACTTCGGGCAATTTGGCGGGCTACTCGCTATTGGCTATCGGCCTGATGAACTCCATCATGTTCCCGACAATTTTCAGCCTGGCGAGCGAACGCCTTGGTTCGCGCGCGGCCGACGGATCGGGTATCATCAACGTGGCGATTTGTGGCGGCGCAATTATCCCATTGGCCACCGGCGCCCTTGCCGATGTCTCCGGCAATCTTCGCTTCGCCCTGGTGGTTCCGGGCCTGTGCTACGCTGTCATAGCCGGATTTGGCGTTTACGGCCGGAAGCCGGCCTGAGGGCGGGCGCGAGACCTCGCAAGAGGTTGTGGTGTTTTGGGGCGGTGGGGATCGGCAAGGGAGCGGGTACAATATTCGTCAACCCGCCGTTTCGGCAATTCCCACCTCCTGTCCATCGCGGCATCGATCGGCACCAGATCAAACGTTGAGGCGCCGCCGCCGGTGACGCCGCCGGGGGGAAGAGTGCACGGCAGTGGATAGGCTGAGATGCGGGAAGGTGGTGAAGCGCGGCCTTCCTGCGCCTTGGTCTTCGCCTAGAAATCCACGACCAGTTCGGCGCGCACAGCTCGCGCAAATTCGGGCCGTGCGGAATGATCAGCGGCTGCCGGAAAGGCGCGGCGAGGCGGCGCGGCTGCGGAAATACCGTTCCATTACCACACGGTGGATGGTCCGCATGGAGAAGGCATGGGGTTTGCGCCGGGACTGAATAGTTCCGCTGCACCGCGCGCGAGCCTTCCGCGCTCCTTCATGAGCTGAGAGATTTTTCACGCCGCTGTTGTCAGATTTCATCACTTGCTCCGTCTTGCATGTGAACGGCCCGGGGGATCCGGCCGTGGACGGGGATTACAAATGCAGTGTTTCTGCAGCGTAGCTTCGCTGGCCGATCGCGGCTGGCGAGCCGCCCTTTCGCGCGCCGCGAAGGGGTGGGCTGATTTTGCCTTGCGGGCGTTCGTCGGGACGCTGGTCTGCGCAATTCTGTGGACGGTGCCGGCGGCCGCCGGCGATGACACGCGCAAGGAGGAGATCGAGCGGCGTCTTGCCGGTCCGGACGGCACGGTGATGGTCGTCGCCCACAGGGCCTGCTGGAAGGGCAGTTCGGAAAACAGCATCAATGCGATCCGCGCCTGCATCGCCGCGGGGATCGACATGGTCGAACTCGACGTGCGCGCCACGCGCGACGGCAAGCTCGTGCTGATGCACGATGCCACGGTCGACCGCATGACGAACGGCAGCGGCAAGGTCGCCGACCTCAATTGGGCGACGCTCAGCAAGTTGCGCCTGCGCCAGGGCAATGGGCTGCACGACGGCAAGCCGGCTCCGCTCACCGCAAGGCGCATCCCGACTTTCGAAGAGGCGCTGCGCGCGGCAAGCGATCGTATCCTCATCAATGTCGATGCCAAGGTGCCGCTTTCGCCGGCCGTACTTGCCTTGGTCGATGCCGTGGGTGGTCGGCGGCAGATCCTCTTCAAGGCTGAGGCGACGGCGGAACAGGTGCAGGCGCTCGCGCCGTGGGTGGACGAGGTGCGGTTCATGCCGATCCTGCGCGAGCCCGGCATCCGGGACGATCCGGCCGCGGCGATCGCCGCCTACGATCCGCTTCATCCGGTGGCCTATGAGGTCGATGTGAAGGATCGGGTCTTTGCCCCTGGGCTGACGCCGATCATCCGGCCGCGCTGCGCACGCTACTGGGTCAACAGTCTTTCGGGCCGCGTCTTTTCCGACACGGAGGCGGTCGCCGATCCCGACGCGGTGTGGGGGCGGCTGGTCGATCTCGGCGTCGACGCCATCCAGACCGACGAACCGATCATGCTCAAGACCTATCTGCGGCAAAGGGGGCGGCCGGGCTTCTCCTGCCCCGCACCCTGAGCCGTCACCGCCTCCCTCGCAGACCCAACCCTCGCTTCTGATGAACAGGACGACTCTACCCATGAAACCTATCGTGACCTTCGCTTCCGCCGTCGCCGCTCAGGCGCTGATTGCCGGGCTGCTCGCCACTCCGCTCAACGCCCAGACCGCCGACGCGCCGGCTGAAAACGCGCACAGGAATGCTGATGAAGAGGCGGCCGCCATCGTCGTGACCGGCTACCGATCCTCCAACGCCGCCACGATCGAGGCCAAGCGCAGCGCCACCGGCATCACCGATTCCATCGCGCAGGACCAAGCGGGCCTGCTGCCGGATCTGACGATCGCCCAGGTGGCTCAGCGCATCCCCGGCTTGGCGCTGGTGCCGGATTTCGCCACGTCCGATGACCGCTCGCCCGATCTGGCGGAAAGCGTGATGATCCGCGGCATCGGTTCCAGCTACAATCTCGTCACGTTCGACAGCCTGCCGCTGGCCTCCACCTCGGCGGACAGCCGCGGCGCGCGCATCGAACTGCTGCCGCCGTCCTTCGTCAGCCGGATCGACGCGATCAAGACGATCACCGCCAATCGCGATCCGCATGCGCTGAGCGGACAACTTGACCTCATCACCTCCAGCGCCTTTGATCTTGGCCGGACGGCGCTGGTTGCACGCGCATCCGTCGGCGACAACTCCACGGCTGGCGCGCTCGACGTCGATCAGGGCCAGAACGTTCGCGCCGATGCCACCTTCAGCAGCCTGTTCGGAGCCAATCAGGATTTCGGCATCGTCGTGTCCGGCTCCTACTCGAAATATTACTCGAGCAATTACGACCAGAAGCCGGGCGCGGTGGATTCCAGCTATCGCCTGTATGACGAGGATACCGGCAAGGAGATCGGCGACTACAACGATCTCAGCAACACCAATGGCTACTCCGCCGCATCTCGCAACCAGATCTTCATCTACGACGACAATGTCACGCGCGCCTCGGGCGTGGTGAAGCTGGAATACAACCCCGGCGAAGCCACCTACGCCTCCATCTACACGGGCTATTTCTACCAGAAGGAAGACGAGGTCCGGAACGAATACCTCGCAAGTGCGGATACCGGCAAAGTTCCGGCGAACCAGACCGAAACCTCTGGCGAATGGGCAAAGGGAAAGACGGCGCTCGGCTATTCGCACCAGCCGCAGAAGCGCGAAACCTTCGTCGCTTCGGCTATTCTCGATCAGGATCTGAACGACACCCTCGCCGCCCATCTGCGCGCGACGCACTCACGGGCGCGCCTCAACACCATTCGCGACCGTTCGAAATTCCAGATGAGCGCGAACACCGCCGACGGTGCCTTTTCCTATGATCTGAGCCAAGGCTATCCGGTGCTGTCGTTCTACAACCCGGAATATAACAACGATCCGGCCAATTATGTCGAAAGCTACATCCAGCACATCACTCAGCGGGCAGCGCAGGATCTGACCTTCTTGGGCGGCAATCTGGATTACAATTTCGCCGGCGACGATCGCGGCTTCGGCTTCAATATCGGCGGTAGCTTCCAGAACACCGATCAGTCTTATGACGAGGGGCAGACGAGCGGAAAAATCCTGGGCCCCGACGGCAAGCCGCTCAACATGGTGGACTTCGTTCGGCCGGTAACCGAGCCCACCACCGACCCGGATGTGGACTTCCTGTTCATCGACGATGAAGCCTATCGCAACGCCTGGTCGGCAGCCGGCTATCCGAGCACTGACGATAACAGCGATAACGATATCCAAAGCGATTACGATCTCAACGAGAAGGTGGCGGCGGCCTATGCCGAGGCGGCCTATCGCACCGACCGTTTCTACGTTCGCGCTGGCCTGCGCTATGACTCAACGCACACGGATATCGACCTGTGGACGCAGGACGACAATCTTCCGGCCGAACCCAATGCCGGCGCGCAATATGTGCTGAGCAAGCGCAAGGCATCCTACGACTACCTGCTGCCTTCAGTCATCGCGAGCTATGACTTCCAGAACGGGGTGATCCTGCGGGCCGGCTACAGCAAGACGCTGGGCCGCCCGAATTACAATTACTACGCCATCGGGGAATCGATCGGCCTGCCGGACGATAGCGAAGACAACACGATCTCCATCACGCGCGGCAATCCGGACCTGAAACCCCGCACGTCGAACAATTTCGACCTTTCGCTGGAGTGGTACCCGACGCGCGGCAGCATGATCTCGCTCGCCGGCTTCTACAAGGATATCAAAAACCTCATCTTCATCCAGAACATCACGCAGGATGGGTTCGAGTATAATGGCGAGACCTATACGGCGCGGATCACCACGCCGATGAACGCGCAGACCGCTTCGGTAAAGGGAGTGGAATTCTCGGTCCGGCAGGACATGCACGATATCACCACAGGCTTCCTGCGCAATTTCGTGGTATCCGCGAATGCCACGCTGATCGACGGCGAGCAAACAGTGATCCAGTCCGATGAATCGCTGCGAGCGGTGAACGGGCTGGAGGGCCAGCCCAAGTTCCTGGCCAATGCCACGCTGTCTTATGAAACCGCGCTATTCGGCGCTTCGCTCGCCTATAACTACGTGGATGATTACCTGAAATCGATCAACGAGGACTCCTCGGTGTTCGACATCTACAGCCGCCACCGCGGCGAGATATCGGCTCAGATCCGCCTGAACGTTGCGGAGGGTGTAACCGTGATCGCGGAGGGCCAGAATCTCGCGAAATCGAACATCGAATATTATCGCAAGATGCCAACCGGCCGCCTGCTGGCGGAGCGCAGTCAGAAGGGCCGCGTGCTGTGGCTGGGCGTGACCACGCGCTTCTGACGCTGCTGCCGATCCGGGGAAGGGTCAGCCGGGGGGCGGTCCTTCCTTCCCGCCCTCCAACGATCTGACTGGACCGCAATGATTTCGAACCTTTTGAAGGCCCTTTTCGCGGGCGTGCTCGCTTCTGCGGCGGCCCCGGCGATGGCTGCTCCGTTTTGCGGAGAAACCCCGCGCATCGCTGCGCTGACGGAGCAATGGGCCGACCCTAAGGGGCCGACGATGATCGCTGCCCATCGCGGCGGCCATTTGCACGCTGCGGAAAATTCGCTGGCAGCGATTGATGAGGCCGTGGCGGCGGGCGCAGATTTTATCGAGACGGACGTTCATGTCACGTCTGACGGCGTGCCCTACATCATGCATGATCGCACCGTGGATCGTATGACTGACGGTTCGGGTGACAGCGAAACGCTTTCCTATGCCGAACTGATGCGGCTGCAACTGAAGGGCACGGATGCTTCGCCGCCGACACTCATGCAGTTTCTGATGCACAGCTGCGGGCGCATTCTTGTCGATCTCGATATGAAGACCGATCGTGTCGGGCCGGTCGTTGCCGTGCTGCAGGCGCTGGGGATGCTGGACCAGGTTGAGATGTTCGATAGCGACAGCGATACGCTGCGCGCCGCGCGCGCGCTGGCGCCCGAACTGCAAGTGATGACGCGATTGACGACGAATGCCACGCTTGCGGCGATCAACCGCGGCCTGGCGCCGGTTCGCATCGTGCATGGCGATCCGGATTCGCTCACGCCTGCCGCCACTGCGGCGATCCGGGCGATGCCGTCGCGGATCTGGGCCAACGCGCTGGGCGAGATCGACGACCATCTGGCGGCACATTCGCCTGATGCTTGTGCGCGTCTGGCGGCATTGCGGGATCGCGGCGTCACCAACATCCAGACCGACCAGCCCGCTCTGCTGCGCCGCTATCTGCAGGACTGCGGCTGGTCCGTAGCCTCAGCGCCGAACTGACCCGAGGCGCGGCCTATCCGCCGAAACGCCAGTGCAAGCTCAGGCGGATGGTGCGGGGGACGGAATAGCTGTCTTTCAGCCATTCTCCGCCCGGGCCCGTCAGGCTCGTCAGCCGCTCCTCGGTTACGTTGGAGACGTCAAGGATCGCGCTGAGCCCGCCGGCGAAGTGATAGCGCGCCTGCATGTCGAACTGGCGGCGTGGTGCCCAATAGACATCCTCCCACGGCGTGTCGGGCGCGATGCTGCGCAAGGCGCGCCCGGTCCAGTTCACCGCGCCGCGCAGCTCGAACCCGCCGTGATTGAAGAACAGGTTGAAATTGCGGATGCTGCCCGGCTGGCCGACGAGGTGATCGACGGTGCGCGTGCTGCCATCCGTCAGTGGCACGGTGACCGCGCCGTCCAGCAGAGTCCAGTTGGCGCTGAAGCCGATCGGCTCCAGGAAGCGGCCGATCGGGCCGAGCGAGCCCACCACCGCGCTCAGCTCGACGCCCCCCACGTGGGCCTGCGTGGCGTTCGCTGGCCGCAAGACGCGCGCGTGGCGATAATAGACGCCGTCATAGGTATAGCCGGTGGTCACCGCGTCGAAGATCTCGTTGCCGATCGACTTGTAGAAGGCGGCTAGCGACACCATCCCGTCCCATCGGCGCGGAAGCGTCCATTCGGCGCTCGCATCGTAATTGTCCGCCAGGCGCGGTTTTATGTGCGGATCGCCGAGCGTCACCTCCACGCCGGTGGCATTTCCATTCCCCACGGTCGCGCCATCCTGAAACTTGATCGAGGATCGCGGCGCGTAATTCTCATAGCTCGGCCGGCCGATTGTGCGGCTATAGCCGCCGCGCAGCTTCAGCGCGGGGGCCGGGCGCAGGTTCAACAGGATCGACGGCAGCAATCGACCATACTGCGCGCCCGTGCGAAGGGGGCGCCAGGTCTCATCCACGTCGACATATCCGTGGGTGGAAAGGCGCGTGTGATCGAAGCGGGCGCCGGCCACGGCCTCGAAGGCGCCGGTGGCGAAGCGGCCCATCGCATAGCCATCCAGCGAGGTTTCGGTGTGACGGAAATCGTCCTGGAAGGCGTCGAGATCGTCGTCCGTCCGGCTGATCGTCCCGGGGTTCTGGTCGAACATATCCCAGGCGCGATCCGGGTCGATCACGAGCAGCGGAAGCTTGCCCTGGTTGAAGGGCAGGAGCACCTCGCTGACGGAGCCTGCATCCGCGAGCGTGAGCTGCCGGTCGCTGGTTTCATAGGCCTCGTTGCGAAACGCATATTCATAGGCAGAACGGGTGGCGGAAGCTCCAGCAGCGAAGCCCAGGCTGCCGTCGCCGTCCTCCATATTGTGCCGCCAGTCCGCCCGTAGTGCCTTTACGCGGGAATCAGCCGACCGGCTTCGATGCCGCCAGTAATCGGCCGAATAGAGCGACAGGTCGGTGTAGGCAGCAAGCGGTACGTTGAAGCTGAATTGCAAAGGCGCCGTATCGTAAGTGAAGCCCAGCCGGGGAGTGCCGACCGCCGCCCCCTCTTCATCGAGCCCGGCGGTGAATTTCACCATGTCATAGCGTTCCCGCAATCGCGCATGGGAGACGGCGCCCACCAGAACGACCTGATCCTGCGGTTGCGGCCTCCATTCCACCTCCACCCGCCCCAGTCGGGTTTCGCTCCGCGTCACTCCGTTGCGATAGCCAACCTGAATGGCAGCGGCATCGAAGCGTCCGCTTGTCGGCGTCTGATCCCGCACGCCCGCATCGTCGGGCTCAATGACCACCTCGTTGCGCGTGAAGCCGTCGCGAAAAACGATGTTCCCCGCCAGCGCGGAGAGACGCAACTGGCCAAGATCGGCGTCCGCCCGCGCAGTCATGCCCCATTGCTGTCGGTCGCTGCCGTTGTACCAGTATTTGTCTTCTCGTGGCACGGCGATGCCGTTGCCCGTCGCCCCGCTTTCGGCGGCAGTGCCGTCGTCATTGAAGAAGTTTACATAGCTGCTGTCAGCGGTGCCATGCACATTGCTGTTGTTCTCGAGGTGGCGATAATTCGCCGAAAGGACGATGCCGAAGCGGCGTTCCGGCCCGAAGGTCTTGCTGGCGGTGGCGGTGAATTGCGGCCCCAGTGCAGACTGCGGCTGCACCTGCGAGTGGTCGCTGGAAACCGCCAGTCCTGCCTCGGCAGACAGATAGGGCGCGTCGTCCGCGGCGAAGGCGCTGCGCGTTTGCAGGTCGATTGCCCCGCCGATCGCGTTTGGATCGAGATCCGGGGTGAATGTCTTGACCACCAGCAAGCGGCTGACGACGGCGGCAGGCAGAATATCCAGCCGCACCCCGCGGCTGGCGCTGTTGGAGCCTGCGTCGGGGATCCCTGTGGAGGCGATCGGCATCCCGTCGATGGTCACATTGTTATAGGCCTGGGTCAGGCCGCGGATGACCGGGGCGATTGGCACGTCGCGCGGGTGCTCGTTGTCGGCCACCGGCAATACCGAAACGCCGGGTATCCGACGCATGGCATCCACCACTGTGCTATCCGGCAAGCGGCGGATTTCGTCGATGGATACGGCATCCACGATGTTGCGCGCCCGTCGCTTGGCCGTCAGCGCGCGCTGATCGGCAAAGCGCTGGCCGATTACCACGATGGGGGGAGCGGGCCGTTGCACTTGGGCGCCACCGTCTGCCTCATGCTTGCCATCGCCGGGCGCCCGGGAGGGCGGCGACGGGGCGCGGGGCAGGCGCGGGGCGGGCAGGATGAGCAGGACATTGCCCCGGCGGCGGTAGGTCAGCCCCGTTCCGCGCAGCACCTTTCGGAGCGCGCGCTCAACCTCCATGCGCCCGCGCGCGCCCCGGGTGCGCAGCCCCTTGAGCACCGCCGGATCGGCGATCACCTGGGTTCCTGTCGCTTCCGAGAAGCGGGTGAGCGCGTTGGCGAGCGGCCCGGCGGGAATGGCGAAGACAGTGCCCTGCGCCTGGGCGGCCAAGGGGAATGCCAGCAGCACGGGCAACGGCAGGTAGCGGTGCGGTGGCATCGGCCTACGTCGCTTTTGGCGGCGTTTCGCCCCTTCCGCCCGACATGACAGCCGCTATCGCTTGCGGAGGATGAAGGCGCTGCCCGTTTCCTCCACCGAGAAGCCATAGAGATCGCCGAGGCTTTCGAGGAGAATGCGGGGCTCGCTCAGGCGGAAGCGGCCGGCGGCGCGGGTGCGCAGCAGCCGGGGATCTTCCGCGATGATGTCCTTGTCGGTCCAGCGTTGCAGCCGCGGCACGATATCACCCAGTGTCATGTCGGCCGCCTGCAGCCAGCCGGTTCGCCATTCGGTCGCGGCGCTGTCCTTCAGCGCGACGGGCGAACCGATCCGGCCGTTGATCAGCGCCGCACCGTGCCTGGCGGGCACCAGCACGGCGGACTGCCTTTCCGAAGTGCTCGCGAACCGCACCAGCCCACGCTCCACTTCCAGATCCACGCGGGCATCGTTCAGCGCGAGGTCAAAGCGGGTGCCCAGCACCGTTACCCGCGCGTCGTCGGTGACCACGGTAAAGGGCCGCTGCGGATCATGCCGCACGTCGAACAGCGCCTCACCCGCTGCAAGCTGCACCTCGCGGCGGCCGCTGCCGATCTTCACCCGGACGCGCGTGTTGCCGTTGAGGAACAAGGCGGTGCCGTCGGAGAGGGCGATGCTCCTCACCTCGCCGGCGCTGGTGGCGAAGGTCTGTTCGGGCGTCACAGCGAAGCGCAGTTCAGGCCAGGCCCAGATGGCTGCCAGCGCCGCCAGGCCTGCAGCCGCCGCGAAGGCGACGCGCCGGTACACGGGGCGGGGAGGGGCGGCTTTTGGTGGCGCCGCTGCTTGATCCTTCGCCCGCAGGGCATCGGTCACCGCAACGTCCATGCAGGTTGCCCACAGGGCATCGAACAACTCGCGCCGCCCGTCGCGCCCCGCCAGCCACTGGTGGAAGGCCGTGACATCCACGGCTTTGTCGAGGTGGCGGGCGACCCAGAGCGCGGCTTCCTCTTCCTCTTGCCGCTGCGCCTCCTGGCGGGTCATGCGTTCATCGTCTCGTCGCAGGCGGCCAATTCCTTGTGCAACGTCAGAACCGCGCGGGCGACGTGGGTGTCCACGGCTGCCGGGCTGATGTGCAAGGCGGCGCCGACTTCCTTGGCCGACATACCGTGCAGGCGGCGCATGAGGAAGACTTCGCGGCGCTGTGCGGGCATGAGGTCGAGTATGCGGGAGACCTGCTCCATCCGCTCGCGCTGGATCAGCAGATGTTCCTGCGAAGGTTCATCGGCTGGCGGATCGAAGTCATTCCCCGCCTGCTCATCAGCGTGGTGGCGATGCGCGCGAGCTTGGTCGATGATGAGATTGTTGGCGATCCGGCGCAGCATGGCCGCTATGTTCGCGATCGAGCCGGGCTGATAGCGGGCAAGCCGCAGGAAGCAATCCTGCACCACATCCTCGCTCGCGGCGTGATCCCCCAGCCGGCTGCGTGCCAGCTGGTAGAGTTCCTTGCGAAAGGAGCGATATGCCGTTTCATTGAATTCCAAGATGCGCCCCCGAACTCTGGGGCGGCGCCTAAGCCTGGAACGTGACACCTTGATGATGGGCCGCCGCGGCATGCCGGCCGCCCATCATCCTGTCAGAGGCGGGCGCCCGGTTCAGGAGGGCGCGGCGTCGCCGCCTTCCTTCCACGCAAGCTTCGGCTTGCGCGCCGCGGCTGCCTCGTCGAGGCGCCGCCGCGGCGCCATCATCGGCGCCTGATGCAGGCTGGGATCGCCCACCCGGGCGCGTTCGGCGATGGCGCGCAGCGCGGCGATGAACTGGTCCAGCGTGGCCTTGCTTTCGGTCTCGGTCGGCTCGATCAGCATGGCGCCGTGAACCACCAGCGGGAAATACATGGTCATCGGGTGAAAGCCCTCGTCGATCAGGGCCTTGGCGATGTCCAGTGTGGAGATTCCCTCGGCAAAACCGCCGTCGCTGAACAGCGCCTCGTGCATGCAGGGGCCGGTCTGGCCGAAGGGCGCGTCCAGCACATCTTCCAGGCTGCGCAGGATGTAGTTCGCGTTCAGTACGGCATCTCCCGACACCTGCCTCAGCCCGTCGGCCCCATGGCTGAGGATATAGGCCAGCGCGCGGGTGAACATGCCCATCTGGCCGTGAAAGGCGCTCATCCGGCCGAAGCTGCCGGGATGATCGTCGCCTGCATTCTCCTCCTCGATCAGGTGCAGCACGCCTGCCGCATCGCGCTCCACGAACGGCAGCGGGGCGAAGGGGGCCAGCTTCTCCGACAGCACCACCGGCCCGGAACCGGGGCCGCCCCCGCCATGCGGCGTAGAGAAGGTCTTGTGCAGGTTGATGTGCATCGCATCCACGCCCAGGTCGCCGGGCCGCACCCGGCCGACCACGGCGTTGAAATTGGCACCGTCGCAATAGACGAAGGCGCCAGCCGCATGGACCGCCGCGGAGATGGCGATCATCTCGCGCTCGAACAGGCCGCAAGTGTTGGGATTGGTGATCATCACCGCCGCCACATCCGGCCCAAGGCGGCGTTCGAGCGCGGCGAGATCAACCCGACCTTCCGCTGTCGCCGGGATCGCTTCCACCGCATAGCCGGCAAAGGCGGCGGTGGCCGGGTTAGTGCCATGCGCGCTTTCGGGCACCAGCACGACCTGCCGGGTATCGCCGCGCGCCTCCAGCGCGGCGCGAATGGCCAGGATGCCGCACAATTCGCCATGCGCACCCGCCTTGGGGCTCATCGCCACCGCAGCCATGCCCGTGAGCGCCTTGAGCCATTCGCCGAGTTCGTAAATCACCGCCAGCGCGCCCTGGACGGTGGAAACCGGCGCCAGCGGGTGAAGATCCGCAAAGCCCGGCAACCGCGCCACCTTCTCATTGAGGCGCGGATTGTGCTTCATCGTGCAGGAGCCGAGCGGAAACAGCCCGAGGTCGATGGCGTAGTTCTGCCGGCTGAGGCGGGTATAGTGGCGCACCGCTTCCGGCTCCGACAGGCCCGGCAGGCCGATCGCTTCGCTGCGCGCGAAGCCGCCCAGCCGATCGGGAGCGTCCGTGGCGGCTTCGGGCAGGTCCACGCCGCAGGTTTCTGCCGTGCCGATCTCGAAGATCAGCGGCTCTTCGAGCATCAGCGCACGATTGCCGGTGACAGTGGCGGGCGGGGACTCGGCGGAAGCCTCAGACATTGAGGGGCGCCAGCCGGACGGGTTCACGTTCATGCCAGTTCCTCCTCCAGCGCGGCGGCCAGCGCCGTGATATCCTCTTCCGAAGTGGTTTCTGTGACGGTCACCAGCAGTCCTTCCGCCAGATTGGGGCGATCGGGATAGAGCCGGCCGAGCGCCACGCCCGCCAGCACGCCGCGATCGGCCAGATTGCGCACCACGTCGCGCGCATTGCCGCTGACCCGCAGGGCGAACTCATTGAAGAAGGCGGTGTTGACCAGTTCCACCCCCGGCACCTGCGCCAGCCGGTCGGCGGCGAGGCAGGCGAGGCGGTGGTTCTCTGCCGCCAGCGCCCGCAATCCCTTCTCCCCCAGCAGCGAGAGATGGATGGAGAAGGCGAGGGCGCAGAGGCCGGAATTGGTGCAGATGTTGCTGGTCGCCTTGTCGCGGCGGATATGCTGCTCGCGGGTGGAAAGCGTCAGCACGAAACCGCGCCGCCCGTCGGCATCCACCGTCTCGCCGCACAGCCGGCCCGGCATCTGCCGCACATATTTTTCCCGCGTGGCGAAGAGGCCGAGATAGGGCCCGCCGAATTGCAGGCCGACGCCGAGCGACTGGCCTTCGCCCACCACGATGTCCGCGCCCATCTCGCCGGGGGAGCGGAGGGCGCCGAGGGCCACCGGTTCCGTCACCACCGCGATCAGCAAGGCGCCTTGCGCATGGGCCGCTTCGGCAATGCGGGCGAGATCGGGCAGGCGGCCCAGCACGTCGGGATATTGTACCACGACGCAGCTCGTCTCCTCGCCAATGGCGGCGATCAGCTTCGCATCCTCGCAATCGGACGACAGGGCGGGGGCCGCATGGCGGATGGCATCGCCCGTGAACCGCGCCATGGTGCGCACCGTCGACACGTAATGCGGATGCAGCCCGTCGGCCAGGATCACCGCCCCGCGCCGGGTGATCCGCCGCGCCATGGAGATCGCTTCCCAGCAGGCGGTGGACCCATCATACATGGACGCATTGGCCACTTCGCAGCCGAACAGCCGCGCAACCTGCGTCTGGAATTCGAACAGCATCTGCAGCGTGCCCTGCGCGATTTCCGGCTGATAAGGCGTGTAGGAGGTAAGGAACTCGCCGCGCTGGATCAGATGGTCCACGCTGGCGGGGATGTGGTGGCGATAGGCTCCGGCCCCCAGGAAGAACGGCGCGCTCCCCGCAGACAGGTTCTTCGCGGCCAGTGCGGCCATGTGCCGTTCCACCGCCATTTCGCTGGCGTGGCGGGGCAGGCCGTCAATCGGCCCGGGCAGGCGGGCCGCCTCGGGCACATCGGCGAACAGCGCATCGACGGAAGGCGCGCCGATGGCCTGCAGCATGGCGGCGCGATCGGGGTCGGTCAGCGGGAGGTAGCGCATGGCCGGTCAGTCCAGCGAAGCGAGCAGGTCGCGATAGGCGTCCGCGTCCATCAGTCCGTCGAGCTCGGCGGGGTCCGCCAGCGTCAGCCTGAAGAACCAGCCCTCGCTTTCGGCGGCGGAGTTCACCAGCGCGGGGTCATCCTCGATCGCACCATTGCCTTCGGTCACCGTGCCGCTGACGGGCGCATAGACGTCGTTCGCCGCCTTTACCGATTCAACCACTGCCGCTTCCGCGCCCTTGGCCAGAACGGCGCCCGGCTTGGGCACCTCCACGAATACGATGTCGCCAAGCTGCGACTGGGCATGATCGGTGATGCCGATGGTGGCGGTGTCGCCATCCACGTCGATCCATTCGTGTTCCTGAGTGAAATAGCGGGTCATCGGCTTGCTCCCTGACGGTGATAGCGGTGGGGGACGAAAGGCAGAGGGGTGACCGCGGCCTCCAGCCGCCGCCCGCGCACTTCGGCGGTCAGCGGCGTGCCGGGTGCGGCATGGGCGGCATCGACATAGGCCATGGCGATCGGGCGGCCGAGCGTGGGCGAGAACCCGCCGGACGTGACCCGCCCGACCTCCGCATCGCCGGCAAACAGCGGCGCGCCTTCGCGCGCGGGCAGGCGCCCGTCGAAGGAGAGGCCGACCCGGCGCCAAGCAGGGCCTTGTTCCACCAGGCGGGCGATGGGCGCATGGCCGGGGAAGCCACCTTCGGCGCGGCGGCGGCGGGCGATGGCCCAGCCGAGCCCCGCACTCACCGGGTCGGTCGTGCGGTCGAGATCATGGCCATAGAGCGGCAGGCCTGCTTCCAGTCGCAATGAATCGCGCGCGCCGAGGCCAATGGGATGCACTTCGGGCTCGCTGCAGAGCAGTTCCGCGATCGATGCCGCCTTCGCGGAAGGGATGGAGATCTCGAACCCGTCCTCCCCAGTGTAGCCGGTGCGGCTGATCCACGCTGCCGTGCCGGCGAGGGTGAAGTGCGCGCCGCGCATGAAGCTGAGCGTAGAAAGGGGCGTGGCGCCGGTCGCATGGCGATCGAGCACCGCGAAGGCGGCCGGTCCCTGCAGCGCCAGCAGTGCGCGATCCTCTAGATGGCGCAGCGTGGCCCCGGCAGGCAGCCGCTCCTCGAAATGGGCGATGTCGCCGTGCTTGGTGGCCCCGTTCACGACGATGAAGAACCCGTCCTCCCAGCGGGCAACGATCAGATCGTCGATGATGCCGGCGTCCTCGTCGAGCAGCAGGGAATAGCGCGGCGCGCCCGGCTCCAGCGTGCGGAGGTCGATCGGCAGCAGCGCTTCCAGCGCAGCCTCCGCCCGCTCCCCGGACAGGAGCAGCTGGCCCATGTGCGAGACGTCGAACAGGCCGGCGTGGCTGCGGGTCCATTCGTGTTCGGCCACGATGCCGCCGCCGGGGCCGGTGTATTGCACGGGCATGGCATAGCCGGCGAAGGGCACCATCCGGGCACCCCGCGCGCGATGCCATTCATCGAGCGGGAGCGGCTGTGCCTCTGCCGGAGTGTCGTGGTCGCTCATTCATTCTCTCCCGACGTGTGGCGACGAGGCCCGGGGCGGGCATCATCGTCACCCCCTCTGTCGGGAGACCTGAGAGCTTGGCGTGCGGTGGGCCCGCACGCTTACCCCTTCGGTGGAGCGGCAATGCGCCGCCCGCTTTCCAGAGTGCCGGCCGTGTCGCGGTCCTTTGGCCTGAGAGTTTCCGGGGCGGTTGCTCCTTCGGCGGCCCATCCCCGAGAGGAAATGGACGCTCTCCCACGACACGTTCGGGAAGTTACCTTCCTGACGGCCCCGCCATGATGCGCCGGGCGGCGGGGCCGGTCAAGCTGGTTTCTCGCGCAACCGCCTGCGGGTAACAACACGGTGATTGCACGCGGGCTGCAAGCGGGTTCGTCCAGCTCTGCAATTGTTGCTTCATGCTTTTCGGCCACAGCCGCGGTGGCCTGCCCGTTGCAGCCGGGCCCGTTTCGATCCACTGACCATCCGGCCGATGGACCCGGCGCCTGGTGATGGGAGGAAACGAGTGGGCGATCCAGACCGCTCCGGCGATGGCAGAGTGGAGAAGGGCCGCCAGCGCCGGGCGAAGACGCGCGCGGCGATCATCGCTGCGGCCTTCGAGATCTTCGGCGACGAAAACGGCCTGTTCGCGCGGATCGAGGACGTGGCGGAGAAGGCCGGTGTGACGCGGGCGACCTTCTACAACCATTTTTCCAGCATGATCGAATTGCGCGAGGCGCTGACGCAGGAGGTGACGCATGATTTCCTCCTCCGCGTCACCCGCACGCTGAACAGGCTGGCAGATGCGCGCGAGCGGTCGGCGGTGGCGATCCGGCTCTACCTGCGCCGGGCGCGGGAGGACCGGCGGTGGGGCTGGTCGATGATGAACATGAGCGCATCGGGGGCGATCTTCGGCAGCGAGACCTATGGCCAGGCGGAGCGGACGGTGGCCGAAGGCATGGAGGAGGGCGTGCTGGCCATCCCCTCCGCTGAGTTGGGGCGCGATCTGCTGCTGGGCACGACGCTCGCGGCGATGGGCTCCATCGTCAAAGGCCACATGCCGGACGATTACCCCGAACTGGTGGCCGGCTACATTCTCTGCGGCCTCGGCGTCGACCGCGCCGAAGCGCGCCGCATCGCCCATTTGCCGCTGCCTGATCTGGCGGCTGCCCCGGCCGATGAGGCGGCTGCGCCTTTCGATTGACAAAGTGCCAATCAAACACTAGCCAGAACTCAATTTACAAAATGTAAAATGAAAATGGGAGTGGATGATGGGCGGTCTTCTGGGCCGGCGGCTATGCGTGGCCGCTGCGATAGGATTGGGGGGCTTGAGCCTGGCGGCGGCGTCGGGCGGACTTGCCCAGGCAGCCACGCCGCAGAACGGCACGGGGCAGGGCACCACCACACAGGGCATACCGGGCGTGGCGCCGCCGCGTGGCCCGCAATTCATCTATGATCGCACCTGCGGCTATTGCCACGGCCACAATGTCGGCCCGATCATCCTGGGCCGCAATCTTCCCCCCGAACTGATCGAAAGCTTCGTGCGCCATGGCAACGGCGCCATGCCCGCCTTCAAGCCCACCGAGATCACCGATGCGGAGCTGGCGGCGCTGGCTCGGTGGATCAGCACTGCGGATCAGGACGAGACGGAGCACGGCCAATGAGCGGGACTTTCGCATTCTCCCGGCGCGATATGCTGCGCGCCGGCGCCGCCGGTTCGGCCGTGATCGGCACCGCCGCGCTGAGCCCGCTAGCCCGCGCGCGCATGATGCCGCAGGACATGGACCGCGCCGCCTTCGCCAATGCCGTGCGCGAACTGAAGGCCGTGGTGGGGGATGAATGGGTCTTCGCCGACGAGGCGAGCACCGTCAGCTATCGCAAGAGCTTCATTCCCGATCTGCGCGGCGAACATATCCCCTCGGGCGCCGTCGCGCCCAAGAGCGTGGAGGAAGTGCAGGCGATCCTGCGCATTGCCAACACCTATGGCCTGCCGATGTGGCCCGTCTCCACCGGCCATAACATGGGCTATGGCATGGCCACGCCCGCCAGCAGCGGGCAGATGATCCTCGATCTCAAGCGGATGAACCGCATCCTCGATTTCGATGCGGAACTTGGCACGATCCTGGTGGAGCCGGGCGTCACCTATCAGCAGATCCACGACTATATCGAAGAGAACGACCTGCCCTTCTGGATCGACGTGCCGACGGTGGGGCCGATCGTGTCCATGGTGGGCAACACGCTGGAACGCGGCGTGGGCTACACGCCCTATGGCGATCACTTCTTCATGCAATGCGGCATGGAAGTGTGCCTGGCCGATGGCTCCATCCTGAAGACGGGCATGGGCTCGATCGAGAAGGGCAACACCTGGCAGGCATTCAAATGGGGCTATGGCCCCTATCTGGACGGGCTGTTCACCCAGTCCAATTTCGGCGTGGTCACCAAGCTGGGCATGTGGCTGATGCCGCGCCCGCCGGTGTACAAGCCCTTCGTCGCCCGTTCCGCCAATGTGGAGGATGTGGCGGCGATCACCGATGTGATCCGCCCGTTCCGCATGAACAATCTGATCCCCAACGGCGTGCTGATCATGGGGGCGCTGTATCAGCTCGCCATGTTCAGGCGGCGCAGCGACATCTGGCAGCAGGCACAGCCGATCCCGGCCGATGTGCTGAAGGCGGAAGCGAAGCGGAATGGCCTGGGCATGTGGAACACCTATTTCGCGCTCTACGGCACGGAAGAGATCATTGCCGCGACCGAGCCGATCCTGCGCGCGGCCTTCGAAGGCGCGGGCGCCGAAGTGCTGACGGATGCCGAGATGAACGGCAACCCGTGGTTCGAACATCACAAGACGCTGATGCGCGGCGGCATGACGCTGGAGGAGATCGGGCTGGTCCGCTGGTGGGGCCGCAACGGCGGCGCGGTGGCCTTCGCCCCCGTGGCCCCGGCCAAGGGCAGCGAGACGCGCGGGCAGACCGAACTCGCCACGCGGATCATGAACAAATGGGGCTTCGATTACGCCCCGGCCTATGCCGTGGGCGGGCGCGAACTGCACCACATCATCTTCCTGATGTTCGACAAGGGGGACGAGACATCATCGGCCAATGCGGAAAAATGCATGGACGAGATGATCCGCGAATTCGGCGCGCGCGGCTGGGCGGCCTATCGCTCCAGCGTCTCCACCATGGATCTCGTGGCCCAGCAATATGGCCAGACCAATCGCGATGTGAATGCGCGGATCAAGCAGGCGCTCGATCCCAACCACATCATCGCACCCGGCAAGCAGGGAATAGCATGATGAAGCTGATCCCCGCGCTCGCCTCCGCCTGCGCTCTCGTTTTCTCCTCCCCCGCGGGGGCGCAGGCGGCCCAGGGGCAAGATCAACCGCCGCTCAAGGTGGAAGTGCTGCGCACCTCGCCCGGATCGCTCAACGTCAATGTCGCGCTGATCGAGGGGGAGCATGACGCCGTGCTGGTGGATGCCCCCTTCACCCGCGCCGATGCGCATCGCGCGGTGGCGATGGTGCTGGATAGCGGCAAGCGCCTGACCCATGTGTTCGTGACGCATGACCATCCCGATCACTTCTTCGCGATGGAGGTGATCCAAGATGCCTTCCCCGATGCGAAGATCGTGGCGCATCCGGCGGTGGTGGCGGACATCTGGCGCTCCCTGCCGTTCAAGGTGAAGCGGTGGAGCCCGATGCTGGGCGCCAATGCGCCGCTGCATCCCAGCGCGCCGCAGCCGCTGGAAGGCGATACGATCCTGCTGGAAGGGCAGGAGCTGAAAGTGATCGGCCCGATGCAGGGCGATCATCACAATGCCACGGCGCTGTGGGCGCCCTCCATCCGCGCGTTGTTCGCGGGTGATCTGGTGTTCAACCACATGCATCTGTGGCTGGGGGAGCATGACCCGGCGCAGGTGCAGGCCTGGGCCGCTGCGCTCGATCGGTTGGCGGCGCGCCAGCCGCGGATGGTGGTGGCCGGCCATTCGGCCCCCGGGATGACCGATACGCCGGACGGCATTGCCTTCAGCCGCCACTATCTTGAACGGTGGCAGGCGCTGGCGCGGCAGGCGAAATCCTCGGAGGAACTGCGCACTCTGGTGCAGGCTGAATTTCCCGATACGATCGACGCGCTCGGCGATTTCATCCTGGGCACATCGTCCAAAGTGGCGACCGGAGAGGAACCGAAATGGCAGGAATAGACAGTCGCTTCGAAGGGAAGATCGCGCTCGTCACCGGCGGCGCCACGGGTATCGGCCGCGAAACCTCCAAGGCCTTCGCCGCGGCAGGGGCGAAGGTGATGATCGGCGATATTGACGAACGGGCGGAGGAAACCGTCGCCATCATCCGCCAGGCCGGCGGGGAGGCGGACTTTACCCTTACGGATGTGACCGACGGGCAGGCGGTGCGCGCGCTGGTGGCCCGCACGCTGCAGCGTTTCGGCGGGATGCATTGCGCCTTCAACAATGCCGGTGTCCTGCCCCCGCAGCGGCCCATCCATGAAGTGCCGGATGACGAGCTGGATCTGGCCATCGCGGTGGATTTCAAGGGCGTGTGGTATGCGCTGCAGGCGGAAATCCGCCATTTCCTGGAGATCGGCGGCGGGGCCATCGTCAACACCGCCAGCGTGGGCGCGCTGATCGCCGATCCGAACATGGCGGCCTATTGCGCGATGAAGCACGCGGTGGCCGGGCTGACCAAGGCGGCGGCGGTGGAATATGCGCAGAAGAACATCCGCGTGAACGCCATCGCCCCCGGCTTCGTCGTCACCTCGATGACGCGCCACTGGGCGGAGAGTGGGGAGTTCACCGAGATGTTCTTCCAGCACAACATCTCGGGCCGCTGCGCGGAGCCGGAGGAGATCGCCGGCACGGTGCTGCATCTCTGTTCCGACGCCGCCAGCTTCGTGAACGGCGCGGTGTGGACGATCGACGGCGGCCAGACCGCGCATTAGGCCAGACCGCGCACTAGGCCGGCCCGCCGGTTCGATCCTGCGCCGGGTCAGCTCTCCGGCTTGAAATGATCGGCCAGCATCCACGGCTCGAAGCCATAGCTGCGGGCGTTCGGGTCGATCAGCATGTCACTATTCCACGAAGCATGGGCAGCCTTCAGCTCGGCAAACAGTTCGGGCATCCGGTCCTTCAGATTGCCGCGCTCCAGCGGGTCGGCCACCACGTCGAACAGGAATTCCTCCGGCCCCATCTTCAGGTATTTGTAGCGGCCGCGCCGCGCCGCCTTCTGGTCCTTGTTCCAGAAACGCCAGAACAGCGTCCGCTCGCCCATGGATGATCCGGCCATGGCCGGGCGCAGGTCCACCCCGTCGGTGGGATAGCGGGGATCGGGCGCGCCGCCGGCGGCGGCAAGGAAGGTCGGCAGGAAATCCATCGACATGGCGGGCACCGTGCTTTCGCCGCCCGCCGGCGTCACGCCCGGCCAGCGCACGATCAGCGGCACGCGGATGCCGCCTTCCAGCAGTTCCGTCTTGATGCCGGTGAAGGGCCAGTTGTCGGAAAAGCGTTCCCCTCCGTTGTCGCTGGTGAAGATCACCACCGTATCCTGTTCCATCCCCAGCTCGCGCAGCCGCGCCAGCACCCGGCCGACATTGGTATCGAGGCTGGTGACCATGCCGGCATAGGTTTCCATCGTCCCGCCATCGTAATCGGCAATGGCGAGATCGGGGCCGGGGGGCTTCTGCGCCAGCCGTGCGCTTTCCGCCCGCCCGGCGGCATCGTTGGTTTCCCAGGGCCAGTGGGCCGCGGTGAAATGGAGCGAGAGCAGCCAGGGCTTCCCAGGCTCCTTCGCGCGGGCATCGAGATATTCGAGCGAGCGGTCGGCGAGCAGATCGGTGTAATAGCCGAGCTCCTCCACCGGCACGTCGCCATCCCACAGGTCCGGCTTGCCGCCGATGGCGTGAGTGAAATAATCCACCCCGCCGCCACGATTGCCCCAGAACTCGTCATAGCCGCTTTGCAGCGGGCCGAAGCGGGGCAGGCCGCCCATGTGCCACTTGCCCACCAGCGCCGAGTGGTAGCCCTGCTGGCGCAGCAGCGAGGGGAGGGTGGGATGCGCCGGATCGAGCCCCAGATCGGGGTTCTGCAACGGCTCTTCCAGCCCGGCCGGCGTGCGATATTGATAGCGGCCGGTGATCAGCCCCACGCGCGTGGCCGAACACACCGCCGAATTGGCATAGCCGTGGGTGAACTTCATCCCCTGCGCGGCCAGTCCGTCCAGCACCGGAGTCTGGTATTCGCGGCGGCCGTAGCAGGAGAGGTCTGCATAGCCGAGATCGTCGGCCATGATGAACAGGAAGTTCGGCCTGCGCCGCGGCGTTCGCGCCAGGCCGGGAACGGTGACGGCGAGCGCCGCCGTGCCCAGTGCCCCGGCCATGGCGGCGCGGCGGGTGATACGGCTTGCTATGCTTCTTTCGGTCAATGCGGATTCCTCCGGTGTGGGTAGGGGTCGATCGGCGTTCCGGTGCCGGTCACATCTTCAGTTTTACGCCGATGGTAAAGCGGCGGCCGAGAAGATCGAACAGCGTGCTGTTGGTCTGGAAGGAATGGCCGCCGAAGACGCTGTAATAGGGGGTGATCGGCGGATCCTGATCGGTGAGGTTGGTGATCGCGACGAACAGCTCCGTCGCCGCGCGGGAGCCCAGCTCCATTTCATAGGTGACACGGGCATCGAGGTAGAAGGCGCTGTCCACATGGTTCAGCGCCGTGTCGGCCAGCCCGTTCTCCTGCGTTCCGGACGCGATGTAGCGGCCTTGCAGGAAGGTCCTGACCGGCCCCTGCCGATAGGTGAGCGAGCCGGTGGCGCGGAAATCGGGCAGGGCATAGGGGATGCCGTCCACCTGCTGGATGCCCGTCTGGCCGGCCCGGTCGATATAGGCGCCGGTGCTGAGCGTGCGCGAGGCTTCGAACAGCCAGCTGGCGAAGACGCGGGCGGAGACATCCTCCTCCCCGCCGAACAGGCGAACGGGGGCGGCATAGTTCGCCTCTACATCCAGGCCGCGCGTGCGGTTCTTGTTCACATTGATGAACACGTCGCCCACCAGCACCGGCACATCATTATCGAGCGTCACCAGCGCGCAGAGTTCCGGCACATTGTCGATCAGGCAGCCGTTGAGCACGTTCTGCGAACCGAGCTGGCCGATCGCATCGCTGACCTTGATGTCGTAGTAGTCGGCCGAGAGCGAGAAGCCGGGCAGCGCGGCCGGCCGGATCACCGCGCCCGCCGTCCAGGTATCGGCCTTTTCCGGATCGACCTCAGGATTGCCGCCGGAAAAGATGGTGACGTTGATCGCGTCCTGCCCCGGAATGCGCGGATCGTCGAGCACGGCCGCGCCGCCGGTCTTGTCGAACCGCTCGGACAGATTGGCCGCGCGCACGTCGCGCGAATAGGTGCCGCGCAGCTTGAGGAAATCGAACAGGTCGACATCCAGCCCGGCCTTGTAGGCCCAGACCGTGCCGGACCCGGTGTAATTGGCCCAGCGGCCCGCGACATGCAGATTGGCCCCGTCGATCGGCCCCGCGCCATCCAGCAGCGGCACCAGCGCCTCGCCATAGGCTTCGTAGACGTCGATGGAGCCGATGATGTTGGAAACCTTGGAATATTGCAGGCCCACCGTGTTCACGCAGTCCGCCGTGCTGACGCCGCGGAGGCCGGGGATCTCGCCATTGCAGGCGACAGGATGGCCGTTGGTGTGGTCGGAGGAGGGGTTGGATGCGTCCTCCACCAGCTGCAGGATGGACTCGCGCCGGAAGGAACCGCCGAAGGCCGTGGAGATCGTGCCGGCCCAGCCTTCCGCCAGATCGCCGCTGAAATCGAGTTCCACCACATGCTGGTCGATCTTCGTGCGGTTGAGTTTTTCCGTGCCGGTCGTGAAGGTCTGCGTGTCGCCGCGCGCATAGCCGGTATCGGCGTAGAAGATCGGGGCAGTGATGGTAACGCCGGGCTCATAACCGGTGACGTAGTCCACCGCCGCCGCGCTGGCATTGCCGCGACCGAACAGGTTGAGCGGCTGGCATCCCGGGAAGGCATCGCTGTAGAGCGTCACCCGGCAGACGATGTTGCCATTGGCCGTGCCGGTGGTTTCCGTGCCTTCGTCCACCGCATCCAGCGCGGCGAACACGCGATCGACCCGCAGGCCATCCTGATAGGCCTTCCGCTTGTTCTTGCCGTATTGGTAATAGACGTCCGCCTGCCACCCGTCGAACAGCCCGCCGGTGGCGATATCAAGCGTCAGCCCGCCGGCGAAGCTCGTCATCACGCTGTCGTCGCGCAGCGTGTTGGAGAGCGCGAGATCGTCCGGATGGCCCATGCGGCGCAGGGTGAAGGACTGGATGTTGTTCGCAGCCATCACATCGCGCACGCTTTGCGGCAGGAAGGCGTTGCTGGCGAAGATGGTCGCCGTGGTGGGCGTGCCGTTGAACGAGGATGTCGGATCGTTGTAGCGGAAGGTCTTGTTCTGGCCGCGCATGAACTGGGCGTAGAACAGCAGATTGTCGGTCAGCTCGTAATCGGCATAGGCATAGATGCTGTTGCGCTTGGCATCGGGGAAGATCGTGTAGGGATTGGTGCCGAGGTAATCCCCGCTGCCGCCATTGGTGATCGAATGGGCTGCGGGCGGAGCGCCGGTGGGCAGGGCATTGGTGATGCCGCTGCGCACGAAGGGCACCACGCCGCTGCCATCGGGCAGGAACTGCATGCCCTGCAGCGGCGTGCCGGGGGCAAAGATCACGCCGTCCCACGTCGAATTGGCGGACACCACATTGGGGTAGGGGGTGCCGTTCACCACACCCCAGGCGCGATACCAGTCCCGCCCGCGGAAATTGTGGACGCCATCCTGATCCGAGAACTCGCCGGATACGATCACATGGCCGCGGTCGCCGATATTCGTGCCGAAGATGCCGGAAATCTCGTAGCTCTGGTTGTCGCCGCGTTCCGTCATGCCGGCCTGCGCCGACAGTTCGAGGCCCGAGAAATCGCGATCGAGGATGAAGTTCACCACGCCCGCCACCGCGTCGGAGCCATAGGCGGCGGAGGCGCCGCCGGTGACGGTTTCCACGCTGCGGATCGCGGCTTCGGGGAAGGTGTTGATGTCCACCCCGCCGAAGGCGCTGGAGGACACCACCCGGTGTCCGTTGAGCAGCGTCAGCGTGCGGTTGATGCCGAGGCCCCGCAGGTCCAGATTGCCGTACCCGCCGCGCGCGAACCAGCCGGTTCCCCCCACGCCCGAAACCTGCACCGCAGATACCGACTGGTTGCCGAGGAACTGGGGCAGCGAGCCCACCGCCTCCACCAGCCCGCTGGTGCCCATCGCCTCCAGCGTTTCGTCGCTCACCACGGTGACGGGCACGGGGGCCTGCGATCCGTCGCTGCGCAGGCGAGAGCCGGTGACCACGATGGGCGCGGCAGGGCTGGCGGGTTCCGCGGCTTCATCGGTGTCGGTCTGGTCCTGTGCGGCCGCCGGATGGGCGCCGATGCAGAGCGCCAGGGCGCTGGCACCTGCCGCCAGCCCACAGCGGAACGTGCCCGGAATCCGGGCCTCCTCGAATATCCTCATCACTCTCCCCTTTTCTTTTGTGCGGGCAGGGTGGGTGAAGGCCGAAGGCGCGGCAAGGCACCGCGAAATGATGACAGGTGATAATCGGCAAGCTATCGCAAGGCCCGATGACGATAATGTCCAGCCTGCCTTTCACGCTGCGCCAGCTCGACGTGTTCCTGAGCGTCTGCGCCACGGGCAGCTTTCGGCAGAGCGCGGAAGATCTGCGCATTTCGCAGGCCTCCGTCAGCGGGCAGGTGAAGGCGCTGGAACGGCAGCTGGGCGTGGCGCTGCTGCTGCGGCGGCCCGGACGCAGGGCCCAGCTCACGCCAGCGGGTACGGCGTTCCTGGAAGACATGACCGGCTTTCGGCAGGCAGCCGCCCGGCTGGCTTCGCATCGGCGCCTTCGGTCCGCCCTCGCGCGGCCGCCGGTCTATCGCATCCGTATCGGCGAAGCCCTGCTGCAACGCTTCGTGCGGCCGCGGCTGGGGGAATTCCTCGCCCGAATGCCCGATGTGGAAATGGAATTCGAAGCGCAGCCGCCGGGTTCGCATCCGGTGCAGGAGGTGCTGGGCGGCCGGTTCGATTTCGGCCTGTTCCATGTCCGCGTGTCAGAGCCGCTGCCGGCGCATATCCGCTCCATCGCGGTGACGCGCGGCGGGGTTTATGGCCACCGGAAGTTCGCCGAAGGGAAGGCGCTGCCGCTGTCGGCGGCGGAGATATCCCGGCTCCCCTTCGTCCTGCCCAAGGCCGGCAGCCGGCTGGAGAAGGCGTCGCTCGCCGCACTGGCAGGGGCGGGGATCAAACCACGGCAGGTTGTCGGCCATTCCCCCTTTTTCGATGTGCAGGTCACCCTGCTGGCAAACGGCATGGGTGTCGCGTCCTTCAGCGATCCGCTGGTGCCGGCGGACCTGCGGGATACGATCGTGCTGTTGCACCCCACCGAAGACTGGCGGCTGGTGTTCTTCAGGAAGGACGACGCCTCGGGCGAGCACGCCGATGCGGTCGAGCAGTTCCTGATTTCCAGCGTGCTGGAGAGCGGCGACTACACCGTGACGGACTGAGCAAGGGGAGGCGGCCGGTCACTTCCCCGGCACCATCGTTCCGCGCAAGGACTTGCCCGCCGTCTCCGGCGTGCGGAGCAGGGCGATCGCGCCGACCACGCAGGCGGCCATCATCACATAGGCCGGCATCATCTGGTCGCCCGTGCGCCCGATCAGCCAGCTGTTGAAGGCCGGCGCGGTGCCGCCGAACAGCGAAGTGGCGACGTTGTAGGAAATGGCGAAGCCGGCGAACCGCACATGGGTGGGGAACATGGCCGGGAAGGTGGCGGAAATCGTGGCGAGCTGCGGCACGTACAGCAGGCCGAGCAGCGCGAAGCCAATGATCGCCCCGGTGAAGCTGGAGGCCATGAGATGGTAGAGCGGCACCGCTGCCACGAACAGCCCGATCAGCGAAAACCACCACAGCGGCTTGCGGCCCACCCTGTCCGACAGGCGACCCGCGAAGGGCACGAAGATCATCATGAACAGCATGCCCAGGATCGGCACCACCAGCGCCCCGTCGGTGGAGAGGCCGAGGCGGTTCTGCAGATAGGTGGGCATGTAGCTGAGCAGCGTGTAATTGACGACATTCAGCGCCACCACCAGCCCGCCCATGGTAAGCAGCGGCCGCCAGTATTGCGTCACCAGATCGCGCAGTTCGGTGGAGGCGGCCGGTTCCGTCTCGTGCTGGGCCTCCACTTCGCGGAAGATCGGCGTGTCCTCCATCTTGGAGCGCAGATACATGCCGACAAGCCCCATCGGCCCGGCGACGAAGAAGGGGATGCGCCACGCCCAGTCGTGCATCGTCTGATCGCCCAGCCACAGCGAGAAGCCGAGCATCAGCAGCGCGCCGAAGGAAAAGCCGGCGAGCGTGCCGAATTCCAGAAAGCTGCCGTAGAAGCCGCGGCGATCGTCCGGCGAATATTCGGCCATGAAGGTGGCCGCCCCGCCATATTCGCCGCCGGTGGAGAAGCCCTGGATCATGCGCAGCAGCACCAGAATGGCGGGCGCCCAGAAGCCGATGCTGTCGTAGGACGGGATCAGGCCCACCGCCACCGTGGCGCCCGACATCAGCAGGATGGTGATGGCCAGGACCGTCTTACGGCCATAGCGATCACCCAGCGGACCCCAGAACAGCCCGCCCAGCGGCCGGACGAGGAAGGAAATGGCAAAGGTCGCCAGCGCGAACAGCGTCGCCTCGCCCGCTTCGCCCGGAAACAGTGCGGCGGAGATATAGACGACGCCATAGGCATAGATGCCATAGTCGAACCATTCGGTGGCGTTGCCGAGGGCGGAGGCGGCGATGGCCCGGCGCAGCACGGCAGGGGGCGTCGCCTCCGGGTGGCCCATCGGCACATTGGCGCCGAAGGCGGGGCTGGCTGCGTCTGCGGTCATGCTGTCTCCTGTGTCTCTTCGGGCGCGCGGGGATCCAGCGCCGCGGAAACGGGCGTGGTTCGCGGCAGCACCTGGTAGCTTTGCTGCTGATGGGCGGGCACCGGTGCGGTGCGGGCCTGGCGCCACAGGCCGAACAGCAGCGCGCAGCCGGCACAGGTGGCGATGAAAAGGAACAGGCCGGGCGCACCGGCCACGGTCATCACACTGGCACCGGCCATCGGCCCCGCCGCGGCGCCGGCGGAATAGGCGAGGACGAGGCCGCCGCTCGCGGCCACGCGCTGCTCGGGGCTCAGATGGTCGTTCGCATGCGCCACGCACAGCGGGTAGAGCGCGAAGCTGAGCCCGCCGAATATGGCGGCGAGCGCCAGCAGCGGCAGGCCCGGTTGCTCGATCAGCGCGATGCCCACGCCCGCGGCGAGCGTGCCGCCAAAGGCGATCACGATCACGCGGCGCCGGTCGAACCGGTCGGACAGCAGGCCGAGCGGCCATTGCAGCGCCACGCCGCCGAAGATGACCGTGCTCATGAAGATAGCGATGGTGGACAGTTCCATGCCCATGCGGCGGGCATAGACCGAACCCAGCGCGTAGAACGCGCCCAGCATCAGCCCGGTGATCGTGGCCCCGACGACTCCGAGGGGCGAGATCTCGTAGAGCGTTCTGACCGATAACGTCCCGCCGCTTTCCGGCGCGGGCGCGCTGATGCGGGTGAGCGCCACGGGAATCGCGGCCAGTGAAATGAGGATCGAGGCGACGAGGAAGGGCATGGACGGCTTGCCGTCCGACAGGTTGAGCAGGAATTGCCCCAGTGCCTGCCCGATGTAGAGCGAGATCATGTAGCCGGCGAGCACGGTGCCGCGATCGGCGCTATCCGCTCGCTCGTTGAGCCAGCTTTCCAGGCAGACATAGACGCCGGCCACGCAGAAGCCGTCGATCAGGCGCAGCGCGGCCCACAATGGGGGGCTTTCGAACACCGCATAGCTCAGCGTGCTGGCGGAAAAGAGCGAGACGAAGGCGGCGAAGGCGCGGATGTGGCCCACCCGGCTGACGAGGCCGCCCGCCTTCAGCGAGCCGAACACGAGCCCCAGGAAATAAGCGGTGCCGATCACGCCCACCACCAGCGCGCTGTTGCCGCCCCGCTCCAGCCGCACGCCCAACAGGGTTCCCATGAAGCCGCTGCCCGCCATCAACATGAAGATGGCGAGCAGCAGGCTCCTTACAGGGCCGATTGCCTTCAGCATGTGAAGGCAATCCTCAGGGGCGGGATGGTTTCCGCCACCATGCGGCTCAGGCCGCCGCGCGGCCGGCCGCGGCGTCGGCGCTTTCCACCAGTTCGACGTGCAGCGCCTTGATGGCCTTGTCGAAATCCGACCGCTCCACGATGAACTGGACGTCTACATTGCGGATCTGGTGCTGGATGGCGATCATGCCCACGCCGGCTTCGTCCAGCGCGCTGAGGGCGCGCGGAACCAGGCCCGGCTCCGAAATGTCGCTGCCGATGGTGGCGACCATGGCCGCCGGCTGGGCCGTGATGGCTGCGCCGGGGAAGGCCTCCTCCAGATCGGCCACCGCCGCGGCGACGGCCGAAGGGCTGCCGCTCAGATAGTGGGTGATCGTGTTGGCGTTGGAGGATTTGCTGACGATCCAGGTGCCATGCCGCGCGAGGATATCCAGAATCCCGCTGTCATAGCCCTTTTCGCCGACCATGTTCTGTTCGAAGAACTCCAGCGCGTGGAGCTCCCGCACACCGGTGACGATCTCCACCCGCGGCTGGTCGGAGACATATTCGCCGCAGATCAGCGTGCCTTCATCCTCGCGGTCGAAGGTGTTGCGCACGCACAGCGGGATCTTCGCCTGCCGCAGGCCGCGGCCGGCGCGCGGATGGATCGCTTCCATCCCCAGATTGGCCAGCTGATCGGCCACGTCGTAATTCGTGCGGCCGATCTTCCGTGCGCGATCCTCGCCCACCAGCTTCGGGTCGGCGCTGGAAAGGTGGAACTCCTTGTGGATGATCGCCTGCCGCGCCTCGGTCAGCACGGCGATGCGCGAGAAGGTCATTTCGGAATAGCCGCGCGCATAGCGGCGCACCATGCCGCCTTCGCAGCCGGCATAGCCCGTGACGATGGGCATCTGCGTGGCGAGGTCGATCGGCTCCAGCGCCTTGCGGATGCGGTCGTCCAGGCTCGCCTTGTCTTCCTCGCTCCAGAGAGTGAGGTCCACGAACACGGCGTTCACGCCCCGGTCGCGCAGCAGCAGGGCGGTGGAGTGGGCGCTGTGCGCCTCCCCCAGCCCCGCCAGCATCTCGCGCACGGTGACGAGCTGGTCCTTCAGCGAAAAGCGGTTGTGCCCGCGCAGCCGATCGAGATCGGCCAGGCAGGAGCGCATGGATTGCACGCGCTGGTGGACGAAGCGGTTGGCCTCTTCCAGGCTTTCGCTGCGGGCGAACATCTCGGCGTTGCGCTCGCACATCGCCTCGCGGACCCGCTCCAGCGCTTCGCGCCAGGCGGCATCGTTGCGCAGGAAATGGGCATAGACGCCCGGCTCGCCGGACTTCTTGTGCTCCAGCAGCAGGTCCGTCATCCCCGCATAGGCGGAGACGACGAAGATGCGCTGATACAGATCCGCACCGCTGCGGCCCGCGATCAGGACATTGTCGAATACGGTGGAGGTGGCGGCCATAGAGGTGCCGCCGATCTTTTCTACGTTATGTTCACCCATTAGGCGGCAACCTTGTGCAGCGACCCTGCCTGGGCCTGTATCGGGCGGAATTCTCGCGCGGCGATGAAGTCCGGGCGCGGCTTCTCCGCGCCGAAGGGCTTCTCCAGCCGGTTGGACATGGCGTTATAGACCAGGAAGGCATTCGCGCGCGGGAAGGGCGTGATGTTGCCGTTCGAACCATGCATGGTGTTGCAGTCGAACAGGATCACGGAGCCCGGCTTCCCGGTCGGCGCATCGATGCCGTGCCTGTGCGCCAGATCGGCGAGGTTCAGCTCGTCCGGTACGCCATATTCCTGCTTCTTCAGCGACATGCGGTAATGGTCGTCCGGCGTTTCGCCCACGCAGCTGACATAGGTCTGGTGCGAACCCGGGATCAGCATCAGCGGGCCGTTGTTCGGCGTGTTTTCCGCCAGCAGGATCGACATGGAGAGCGCGCGCATGCGCGGCATGCCGTCTTCCGTGTGCCAGGTCTCGAAGTCGGAGTGCCAGAAGAACTCCTTCCCCTTGAAGCCCGGCTTGTAGTTCAGGCGCGACTGGTGGACGTACACCTCGTCGTCCAGCAGCCAGGATGCCACGCCGGCAAGGCGGGCATCGGCGGCGACGCGGGCCAGCAGCGCGCTCTGTTCGTGAATGGCGAAGATGGAGCGGATTTCGCGGCTGCCGCGCTCCGCCACCACCGTCTCGTCGGCGAGGGAGGATGGGTCGGCCAGCAGCCGCCCCATCTCGCCCTGCAGCGCGCCCAGTTCGGCGGGATCGAACACGTCTTCCAGCACGAGATAGCCGTCACGCTCGAACCGCTCGACCTGCTCGCGCGCCAGCGGCGCGCCGGGTTCCCAGCTGCGATAGACGGTGGGATCCTGCCGGGGCAGGAGCGCAGGCTCCGCCCCGGATCGGGATGGATAGATATCCTTCATGGTATCTCCCCTGTTGTTGCGGTGTTTCAGCTGCCCGAAGTGCTTTCACGCATGGCATCGGGGGCCGGGTATGCGCCCGTCTCGTCATGAACCTCGCGGCCGGTGACCGGCGGGTTGAAGACGCAGGCGGTCAGAATGTCGGTTTCCGGCCGCACGATGTGTTCGTCATTCTCGTTCAGCGCGTAAAGGATGCCGGGCTTCAGCTCGTGGGTTTCCCCGGTGCCGAGATCCTCGATTGTGCCGGTGCCCTTCAGCACCATCACCGCTTCGAGGTGGTTCTTGTAGTGCATCCTCAACTCGCTGCCGGCGAGCAGCGTGGTGAGGTGGAAGGAGAAGCCCATGCCGTCGTCTTCGAGCAGCAGGCGGGCGCTCTCCCAGCCTTCCGAGCTGACGTTGTGGTCACTCTTGCGGATTTCCTTGAGCTTGCGGATGATCATATCGTTTCTCCTGGTTCAGGCGGCCACGCCGAGGGCGGGCGCGAGTTGCTTGCGAATGGCGTGCTCGAGAATGTCGAGGCCCGCGGTCAGCAGGTCGTCCTCGATCACGAGCGGGGCGAGCACCTTGACGATCTCGTCATTGGCGCCGCTGGTTTCGATGATCAGGCCCTGATCGAAGCAGGCCTGGGTCACCGCGTCGGCGATCTCACCCGAACCCACATCGATGCCGCGCATCATGCCGCGGCCGCGGGTCTGCAGCCCGTGCTCCCTGGCCATGGTATTGAGGCGGCTCTCCAGCAGGGCGCCGCGGCGGGCGATATCGTCCTGGAAGGTGCTGTCGGCCCAGAAGTGGCGCATGGCAGCCGTGGCCGTCACGAACGCGTGGTTGTTGCCGCGGAAGGTGCCGTTGTGCTCCCCGGGGGACCACACGTCCAGTTCCGGGTGGAACAAGGTCAACGCGAAGGGCAGGCCCATGCCGGAAAGCGATTTCGCCATGGTCACGATGTCGGGCGTGAAGCCCATGCCTTCGAAGCTGAAGAAGCTGCCCGTGCGGCCACAGCCGGCCTGGATATCGTCCACGATCATCAGCGCGCCGTGCTTCTTGGCGATGGCGGCGATGGCGCGGAGCCATTCGGGCGATGCGGCGTTCAGGCCGCCTTCGCCCTGGACCGTTTCCACCAGAATGGCGGCCGGCGCGTCGAGCCCGCTGGAGGGATCGGACAGGCGCTGGTCGAGCAGGGCGGCGGTGTCCACGTCGTCACCGAAATAGCCGTCGAAGGGCTCGTGCGAGACATGCGACAGCGGCACGCCGGCGCCGCCGCGCTTGCCGGCATTGCCGGTGCAGGCGAGCGCGCCCAGCGTCATGCCGTGGAAGCCATTGGTGAAGGCGATCACCATTTCGCGGCCGGTCACCTTGCGGGCGAGCTTGATCGCCGCTTCCACCGCATTGGTGCCGGTGGGGCCGGTGAACATCGCGCGGTAATCGAGGCCGCGGGGCGTGAGGATCACCTCTTCCAGCGCTTCGAGAAAGCGTTCCTTGGCATCGGTGTGCAGGTCCAGCCCGTGGGCGATGCCGTCGGCGGAGATGTAATCCAGGAGCGCGTCCTTGAGCACCGGATGGTTGTGCCCGTAATTCAGCGAGGCGCAGCCGGAGAGGAAATCGAGATAGCGGCCGCCATTGGTGTCATGCAGCCAAGCGCCGTCCGCGCGGTTGAACTGGCGCGGCATGGAGCGGGAATAGCTGCGCACGCCGGATTCACGACGATCGTAAATGGCGGTATCGGGCGCGGCCAGGGTAGGCCGGGGAGTAAGAGTCATGAGATTGCTCTCCGTTTTTACTGGGATTGGGTGGGTAGCGGCGCGATGCGCGCTTCCCATTCGGTGTCATGAGCGCCGGCGAAATGCGCCTGGCGCTCGAAACGGGGGCTGCGCTCCAGCGTCGCGCCATGGCGGCGGGCGAATGCCTCGAACAGCGACCATGATGCCGTGTTATCGGCTGTCACGGTGGTGGTGAGCACGCGGGTGCCGGCAAAGGCCGGGCGGCCACGCAACTCTTCCAGCATGCGCATCGCCAGCCCTTCGCCCCGCGCGGCAGGGGCCACGGCGACCTGCCAGATGAACAGTGTGTCGGGCGCCGCCGGGGGGCGATAGGCCGAGATCCAGCCGAGCAGTTCGCCGCCACGCTCCGCAAGCACGCAGGTGTCGCTGAAGTCCGTGCATTGCAGCAGGTTGCAATAGGCCGAATTGATATCGAGCGGCGGGGAGGCCGCGATTAGCGCCGTCACCCGCGGCCCGTCTTCCGCTCGCGGTGCGCGCAGTGCAATGCCGCCTGTCGCTCGTCCAGACTGGGAGCCCTGCTGCGAATCGCGAGACCGGGGCTCTAGGATATCTTCCATAGCTGAAATATCTGTTTCCTCCGGTGTATCTTTCTGTCTTTCGTTTGCGCGGCGTCATGTAGGGATTGAGCCGGAAATCTCAACCCCTGTGGGCGCTCGGCACGGCATGTAATTCCGAAAGCGAAATATATATACTTCCAAAGGCGAATTATCTTTGTCACTTGGCCGAAGCGGCGCCGCGGGCTAGCCCTGTGGAATGAACGATGATCTCACCACGGCTGCCTTGCGGGCACTGCGGCGGATTCTGCGCAGTTCGGATCTCAGCAACCGGCAGCTGGCCACGGCGACGGGACTTACCCCTTCGCAATTGCTGCTGCTGCAGGAAGTGGCCGACCGGGGGGAGACCACGCCGACGGAGCTCTCCGCCGCGCTTCAGTTCAGCCAGGCCACCGTCACCAACATCCTCGATCGCCTCGAATCCGGCGGGCTGGTGGCGCGCCAGCGGGGGGAGCAGGACAAGCGGCGCATCCATCTGACCGTGACGGAGGCTGGGCGGCAGGCGATCGTGTCCGCGCCCGACATGCTGCAGGCGCGCTTCAGCGAACAATTCGCCACCTTGCCCGAATGGGAACAGGCGATGATCCTAGCCGGGCTCGGCCGGCTCGCGGACATACTCGGCATTGCCTCGCGCGATGCGGCGCCGCTGCTCGATTCCGGCGCGATCGACCGCACCACGGGACATTGAACGGGGCTGGCAGGTGGCTGCTGCCCAAGGATGATCGCCGATCCTTGGCGTCGCGCCGCTTCCCGGTTATGACCCAAGCCTCCGGGGGGAGCAGCGGGAAATATGTGGCGTTTCGAGGGGGTTACGTTTGACGAGGCCAGCGGTCGGCTGGAAGCCTCGGGTAGGATCGTCAATCTGGATCGCAGTAGCCAGGCGATTCTCAACCTGCTGATCGAGGCAGCCGGCGCTCCGGTCGGCAAGGAGAAGCTGCTCCGGGCTGGTTGGCCCGACCGGCTGGTGCATGAAAACTCGCTCGCTAAGGCGATCGGCCGGCTCCGCGAGGCGCTGGGCGAACAGGGACTGGCGCTGAAGAGCGTCTATGGTCAGGGCTATCGGCTCGCCGTACACGCGGAAGCGGTGCCCGCCCCTGTGCCGGTGTCTCAAGGCCAGCCAGCGAGTGAAGCCAACGATCCGCGGGCCCGCCGAACAGGCGTTGCCCTGGCAGTAATAGCGCTTGGCGTCGCAGCCGCGGGTCTTGTAGGTATGTTTGCTATCTCGCGACGTGACCCCGGCAATTCGCTGGAACTCGGGGAGGCGCCGGATCCGCGCGGGCGTGTCCTGTGGGTGGACGATCACCCTGCCAACAACATGGCCGAGCGGCGCTGGCTCGAGAATCAGGGCATCGCCGTCTATGCCGTGGTCACCACCGACGAAGCGCTGGCTCTGCTTGCCATGTACACATATGACGCAGTGATCTCTGACATGGGACGGGGCGATCAGCCTTTAGCGGGGCTGAAACTCAGCGCCGAACTGCGCCGGCGAGGGGATGACACGCCGCTCTATATCTACACCGTCATGCCCTCGCGAGAGCAGCGCCGGCTGGTGGCGCAGGCTGGAGGCAATGGCGTAGCGGTAACGCCGAAGGCGCTTTATTCCACAGTCCTGCCGCAGATCGGCAAGCGAACCCGGCAGGGCGGTGCGCTTCTGACCGAACGTGTCAGGAGCCCAGATTAACGCGCGTTTACCGTACTTTGTCCCTGATTGGGATAAGTTCGCATTTCATAATTTTTCAGAATTCGAGGAAAGATTTCTTCGCGGCTGCAGCCAACAAGGCCCCCACACAATGGGGGACTGAATCCATGAATGCCAATGACACCGCCCGTGGCGCCCGGCGGACCCGCACCGTCCTGCGTGCAGGCACCGCGCTGCCTTTCCTTCTTGGCGCGTGGCCGCTTCTGGCCCAGCCGATCACCGAAGATTCCGCGCAGGACATTGATGTCTCCGTCGCATCTGCCAGCGGCACGCCGGTGGCGATCGAACTTACGAGCGGCGGCTCCATTACGGCTTCCGTCACGGAGGTGACCGCCACGGCCCAGGCGGCCGACCGGGATCACGTTATTGGACTGGAGACATCCGGCGGCGGCGCCATTTCCGGCACCTTTGGCTCGATCGTCGGGACCGGCGACGGCGAACTGGTAGGCATCGAAGCCGCGGGAGCGGGCGACATCACGCTCCAGGTGGGTTCGCTCGATCTGGCCGGCACCGCCACCGCCGGGATCGCCGCCCACAGCTCAAACGGTTCCGTACTGATCACTGCGGACTCGGTGATTGCCCGCGGCACCGGCGAGGATTCGCAGCAGGAATTCTACGAGGCCGTGCTGGCCACGTCGGATAACGGTTCGGTAACGGTGAATGTCGGCTCCTCCGAGACCTTTGGCCAATACGCCTCCGCCATCGTCGTAAGCTCAGGCGGGCAGGCGATCGTCACGGCAGACAGCGCCGCGATCCATTCCGAAGGTGCCGTGGCGGTTTCCGTCGTCAGTGCGGGCGACGCTTCGGCGGATCTGGGCGCGGTGACGTCGACCGCTACCACGGGGCAGGGCGTGTTCGTCCAGTCCAGCGGGGGCGATGCCAGCCTGAATGTCGATAGCATCGAAATCGGGAGCGATTCCGAAGCGGCGCGGGTGCTCGCTGCAGGCGATATCGATGTAACGATCGGCTCTATCCAGGCCGGTGGCGGCCTTACGGCTCGCTCGACCGGGGGCGACACCACCGTTCTGCTGACGGGCGAGATCGTGGGCAGCACCTATGGCGGCATGGAAGCGACCGGGCAGAACGTCAGCGTCACCATGGCATCCGGCAGCTCGATCACCGCTGCCGGCGCCATGTGGAACGGTATCTTCGCATCCGGCGAGCAGTCCGTCTCGATCTCTGCTACCAACATTCAAAGCACCGGTCGCTCGATCGAAGCAGTGAGCGACGGTGCCGTCGACATCAACGTAGCCGGCAATACGCATTCGAGTGGCTCCGTCGCCATCGAGGCGTCCGGCTCGGAGGTCACCATCGCCACCGCAGCAGGAACCATCACCAGCGGGCAGACGGGCATAAGCGCCACCGGCACTTCCAACGTCGCGATTACCAACGGGGGAGCCGTGAGCGCGGGGGGCGACGTGGGCAGCGCGATCTGGGCTCAGTCTCAAGGCCCGATCACCGTCGTGTCAGAAACAGTGTCGGTCACCGGAGCGGGGGCGGACCCCGGCGTGCGCAGCGATGGCAGCAATCTGCGCCTCGAGCAGGGCGGCATCATCGTCGAGCAGACCGGCGGTACCACGAATGCGCCGATCACGGTTGATGCCGGCTCGGTCACGGTGGCAGGGCAGCATCGCTATGGCATCTCGGTGCGCGGTGGTTCGGCGATTACAGTCACTGCGGATGACGTCTCCCTGGAGAGCGCGGATGCCGTAGCCGTCGTCGCGCGCGGCGGCGCAGGCGCGGTTTCCATCACCACGGGCACCGTCACAACCACCGGCGCCAGCGGCGTGGGCGTCTTCGGCAACAGCACGACCGGCGCGGTGACGATCAACGCCGGTGTAACTCGCGTGGAGAACACCGGGCTCGCCGGACCGTTCTCCGGTGATGCGGTGTTCGGCAGTTCCGGCAGCGGCACCGTTTCCATTACCAGCGCGGATGCCTTCAGCGCTGGTGCAGAAGGCTCCGCAGTCGTTGCCCTGTCCGCGGGCGATGTCAGCATCGTCAGCGGGAGAGCTGAAACCAGCGGTGCGGATGGCACGGGCATTCTCGCCCAGTCCACCAGCGGCGACGCGGTGGTGGAAAGCACCAACCTGATTACTTCCGGGGCGGATACGTTGGCGCTGGGCGTTTTCGCCAGCAACGGCCGCGCCGCGGCGACCACCGGCGATGTGACCGCGACCGGCTCCGGCGCCACCGGCGTAGTCGTCACCGGACGCCAGGCGGAAGTCCTGGTGCACGGCACGGTGCGCAGCACGCAGACTGCAGTCATGGCACAGTCGTTGACGGGCTCGGCGGATGTCCTCGTGCAGGGCGCGGTCGAATCGACGGCGGGCCAGGGTGTCGTGGTGATCGGGCTGGACGGTATGGTTGAGGTGGCACAGGGCGCCACGGTCACTGCGGCGTCAGCGGGCGTGGTGTTGCTGGGCGGGCCCCAAGGCGGCTTCTTGGATTTGTATAATTACGGGACGATCAGCAGCAGCGGTGCCGCGGCCATCGCCGCCATGCCGCTGAACGCCCAGGCGGCGGCTCCGGACATATATATCCTGAACAATGGCACGCTGACGGGCCACGATGGCGTGGCGGTGCTGACCGGCTCCGGCGATGATACGCTGGAGTTGCAGAACGCCTCCCAGATCGACGGGATCGTGGATCTGGGCGATGGCGACGACCGGCTCTACCTCGACATAATCGACGGCTCGACCCAGACGTCCCCAGGGCAGGTGGTCGCGACGCGCAATGTCGAAGGGCTTTCGGTAGACACCGGCACGTGGCGTGCATCGGGCACGCAATCGCTGTACGATTTTGTGGACCTCGAAGAAGGTGCCACGCTGATCGTGGCCGAGAATTCCGACGGCGAGCTTGCCATCCTTGCTTCCGAGATCGAACTGGAGGGAGAACTCCATCTCGAACTGATCAGCAATGAGGACGACGGCGATCTTGGGGGCAGCACGATCACCGGCGCCGGCTCGCTGCACCTTACCGGGCCTGCCCGGATCGAACTGGCCGATGCCAGCGGGCTGCAGCACACCGGCGGCACCTTCGTGGAGAATGGCGAGCTGCTGCTGACGACGGTCTATGGCGGCGACATCACCACCAAGGGCGATGGTGTGTTCCAACTGGGCGAAGGCGGCGATTTCACCGGCGATCTGGTGAATGACGGCACCTTCGTGTTCGCGCGCACCGACGATTACAGCTTCGTGGGCGATTTCAGCGGCAGCGGCCGACTGACCAAGCAGGGTTCGGGCACGCTGACCTTCGCTGGCCTCTATGCCTTCACCGGCGTCACCAACGTGATGGGTGGCGAAGTGGCCTTCGCCGGCCAGCTGGGCGAGGATACCGAACTGGAGCTGGACGATGGCGTGGTGGATCTCTCGCAGGTCGAGGGTGGCCAGCAGCAGATCGCCCAGCTTTCCGGCCAGGGCGGCGTGCTGAACCTGGGCGAGACCAAGCTGACCATCGAGCAGTTTGGCAACACGGTGTTCGCCGGCTCGATCACCGGCATGGGCGAACTGGTGAAGACAGGGCAAGGCGACCTCAAGCTCAATGGCGACGGACGCGGCTTCACCGGCACCGGTCAGGTGAGCGGGGGCACGTTGTCGGTCAACGGCGATTTCTCCAACGCCGGCTTCACCGTGGAACAGGGCGGCAAGCTGGGCGGCGCGGGCACAGTGGGCGCGACGCAGGTGAATGGCGGCACGCTGGCGCCGGGCAATTCGATCGACACGCTGACCGTCAACGGCAATGTGACCTTCAACGCCGCATCCATCTTCGAAGTGGAGGTGGATGCCGCAGGGGCCGCGGACCTGCTGCAGGCCACAGGGGCGGCGGCGCTGGGTGGGGCGAGCGTGAGCGTGATCGCCGCCAGCGGCAGCTACCGGCCGGTGACGGACTACACCATCCTGACGGCGGCCGGGGGGATCAACGGCACCTTCGGTGCGGTGTCCACCAATCTCGCCTTCCTCGATCCTTCGCTGAGCTATTCGGCCAATGCGGTGACGCTGCGGCTGGTGCGCAACGATACGGATTTCGCTGCTTATGGCACCACCGCCAGCCAGCGGGCCATCGCCAGCCTGATCGAAAGCCAGGGCTACGGCACCACGCTCTATGACGCGGCGCTGACGCTGATCGACGCGGATGCGACGCCCAGCTTCGCCAGCCTGACGGGAGAAATCTATCCCGCCTATGGCGCGGCCATCGTCGAGACGGCGGAGATGCTGCGGCGCCAGTCGGCCGGAAGCCTCGGCGGGGAGGGCAGCTATGTCTGGGCCAGCGCGCTCTACAACAACGTCTCCAGCGGCCATGGCGCGGGTGCCATCAAGCTGGATGGCAAGGGTGTCGTCGGCGGCCTCGGCTTCGGCGCGGGCGGCTTCTCCGCCGCGGCCGGCGTCGGCCTGCTGGATGAAGGGCAGAGCGGCGGCGATTTCTCCGATGGGGACATTACCTTCGCAATCGGCCAGCTTGCCTATCACAGCCCCGCCGGGCTGGCGGTGAGTGCCGGCGTGCAGTTCGGCTGGATGGACGGCAGCACGCGCCGCAGCACCTCGCTCGGCAGTGTCACCGGCTCGGTCAGCGGCAAGGCCAAGGGCGATTACCGGCAGGTCTTCGGCGAAGTGGGCTATCGCGCGGCCATGGCCGGCTTCGCTCTCGAACCTTTTGCCGGCGTCAGCCATGTGGCCACGGATTTCGATCCGGTCGCCGAAACCGGCGCCGCCACTGCGCTGGTAGTGAACGGGCTCGATCGGGACGTGACCTTCGGCACCGTGGGGCTGCGGTTCTCGGGCGAGGGCGAGGCGGCCGTGCGCCCCTTCGGTTCCGCCGCATACCGCCATGCCTGGGGCGATCGCGGCAGCGCGGCTGCGGTCGGCTTCGCCGGCCTGCCCGGTACTGCAGCGATTGCCGCCGTGCCGATCTCCCGCAACGCTGCCGTGATCTCCGCCGGCCTGTCCGCCCGCCTCGGCACAGCGGACCTGCGCATCGGCTATGACGGCACCTATTCCAACGGCTTCAACGATCACGGGCTGACGGGAAGCGTAAAAATCCGCTTCTAAGGCGGGGCGCAGAACCCTTCGCCAGCTTGGATGAGTGGGGGTGGGGCGGCGGCCGGTGCACGGCTTCCGCCCCATTTCGCATTCTCGGGCCGGTTGCAGCATCGGGCGCCAGGCCATACAATGCGGGGCAACAGCAAGTGGAGCGAACCGTGAACAGGACAGTGAGCAACGCGATCAGCCTTGTCTCCCTCCTACCCACGGTTGCCCATGTCTGCCTTCCTCACCTTCGATTGCCTCGCCGCCCGCACGCCTGATGGGCGCCCGCTCTTCCATGACCTGACCCTGTCGATAGGCACGGAGCGGGTCGGGCTGGTTGGCCGCAACGGCGCGGGCAAATCCACGCTCCTGCGGATAGCGGCAGGACAGGTGCAGCCTCACGCCGGCACGATGCGGCGCGGGGGGACGATCTGCCTGCTGCAGCAGGAAATGCCAGGGCGTTGGACGGTAGCCGAAGCGCTGGGCATCGCGGGCGAGATGGACCGGCTCGGGCGCATTCTCGCCGGCAGGGGCACGGAAGCCGATCTAGCGGAGGCGGACTGGTCGCTGGAGGGGCGGGTGGAAGCTGCGTTTGCGGCTGCCTGCCTCGCGGTGCCCGCGCTGGACCGCCCGCTCCGCAGTTTCTCCGGCGGGGAGCGGACGCGTATCGGCATTGCGCGCCTTGCGCTTGGGGCGCCGGACCTCATCCTGCTGGACGAACCGACCAACAATCTGGATCGCGCAGGCCGCACGGCAATCGCCGCTCTCATTCGCGATTGGCGGGGCGGGGTGCTGGTCGCCAGCCATGATCGCGATCTGTTGGAAGACATGGACCGTATCGTGGAATTGACTTCCATCGGGGCGCGCAGCTTTGGCGGCGGATGGGCGGCCTTCGCGGCCGCGCGACAGGCGGAGCGGGAGCGGCGGGCCGAGGAGAAGGATCGCGCCGATCTGGCTCTGCGTCAGGTCCAGCGGGACGCCCCGTCGCGGCGTGAGGCGAAAGAGCGGCGCGATAAGGCAGGGCGGGCCTTTGCCGCCAGAGGCTCGGAACCCAAGATCCTGCTGGATGCGCGGGCGGAGCGGGCACAGAATAGCGGCGGGCGCCAGAAAGCCATCAGCGACCGACTGATCGCCTCCGCCGCCGCAGAGCAGGAACGCGCCCGCGCCCGGGTGGAGGCGGTGGTGCTGCTGGCCATCACCCTGCCTTCGGCGGGCGTGCCTTCAGGGGCGCGGGTGCTGGGCCTGGACCGGGTGGTCGTCCATCGCGGTGCGCGGCGGCTCGGCCCGTGGTCGCTGCGCATCGACGGCGCGGAGTGGGTCGTATTGCGGGGTGCGAACGGTGCGGGCAAGACCACTCTGCTCCAGGTCGCCGCAGCATGTCTCGAGCCGGACGAAGGCATGGTGCATCGCGCTGAAGGGCGGATCGTCATGTTGGATCAGCATGCAGGCACGCTCGATCCCGCGGCAAGCGTGGTGGAATCCATCCGCCGCCGGAACCGCGAGCTGGACGCGGAGGGAGCCTATGCGCTGTGCGCGCGCTTCGGCTTCCGCAATCGCGACGCGAAGCGGGCCGTCAGCACCCTATCGGGCGGCGAACGCCTCCGCGCAGCCCTCGCCGCCACGCTCGCGGGCCCGGTGGAACCGTGGCTCCTCATCCTCGACGAGCCGACCAATCACCTGGACATCGAAACGATCGAGTTGCTGGAGCAAGCCCTGCGCGCGTTCGACGGCGCGCTGCTGGTGGTAAGCCACGATGCGGCTTTCGCGGAGCGCGTCGGCTTCGACCGGATCATCGACATCTGACCGACAGTTGCGGGCGTGGGGGCGGTGGTGCTCAGCCGGAATAGCCGAATTTCTCGATCCACGGCGAGAGAGCATCCATTTGCGGTGCAAGCCACTGTTCATAGCGCTTCCACCGGCCGGCGGCGCGGCGATAGATCGGCTCGGTCACCTGGGAATAGCTGGCCGTTGTGATGAGCCCGCGGGCCTTGGCCGTGCGGCGATGTTCGAGCACGTCCTCCGTCCACTCGAGGCCGAGCCAGTCCAGCAGCGGGCGAACCTCCGCCTCCACATCCTCGACCAGCCGTTCATAGACGATGTGGTGGCAATCGACCGGGAACAGCGCCTGCGATGCCTCGAAATGGCGGAAGCACAGATCGTAGAGGCTGGCCGCATCCTCCAGCCGGAGGAAGTTGGCCATGGCCGAATTGAGACGGAAATTGCTCATGAAGCAGCTCAGCACCACGTCACAGGGGTGGCGGAGCGCGAGGATGATCCGTGCCTGCGGGAAGAGCCGGTGGATCAACGGTAGCCGGTACAGGAACAGCGGGGACTTATCGATCAGCAGCTTGCCGGGCGGCACCGGGTTCAGCCGCGCCACTTCCTCGAAATAGCGCGCCCGCGCGCGCGTGATGCCATCCGCGTCGAGGTGGGCAATTGCGGTGAAATCCCCCAGCGAATCTTCCACCACATTGAGCGGCGGCTGCTCCTCCATCACCACAGTATCGGGGTGGCCCATCAGGATCGTATCGAGCAGGGTGGTCCCCGAGCGGGGAAAGCCGACCAGGAAGACCGGGTCCGGCAGCGGGTCGGCCGGCGCTGCCACCTGCCAGGAGTCCCGCCATTCCGGGGTGAGCAGCCCGATCTGCCGCGCAATCTCTTCCCGCAGCTTGGCCGCGCGCTGCAGTGGTTCGGCGGAGCCTGCCCCCATCAGTGCGTTCGCTTCCGAAAAGGCCGTGAAGGCGTCTGCGCTGCGGCCCAACCGGTCGAGGACGCTGGCCCGGGCATGGGCGGTGCGGACCGGCTCGATGTCCGGGGGCACGCGCTCCAGCATGGCCAGCGCCTCTTCGAACCGGCCCGCGCGGCGTAGCTCGAAGGCTTCGATGAAGCTGCAGGGCCCGTCGCCTATGCCATTGGCGCGGGCGAGCGCCAGAAGCGGCGCGAATTCCTCCTCGCGGTTCGTATGCTCGTACTGGATCGCGAGACCGAGATAGGCGTCCACTGCCCCCGGATCGAGCGCGATCACCTTGCGATAGCATTCCTCGGCCTCTGCCGTGCGGCGGACAACCCCATATTCGACCGCGAGCTTGAGCTGCATGCCAGCCACATCCGGATCACGGGCAACCGCCTCTTCGATGGCGGCCAGAGCGTCCTCCTGCCGCGATTGCTGCTTGAAAAGGATGTAGAGCTGGTAGGGTGGGCGGGGGTCTGTCGGGAAATCCCGTGCCGCCTGGCGCAGGACGGCGGCCGCCTCATCCGCATCTTCCAGCGCGCTGGCGAGGTTCAGCCGGGTAGGGGCGGCCGCAGGGTCCAGTGCGACCGCGCGGCGCAGGGCCTCCACGGCGCCCTTCGCGTCGCCAATGGCGATGCGCGCATTGCCCAGATTGTTCCAGCATTCGAAATCGTCAGGCGCGTTCGCCAGCACGGCTTCGTAGGCAAGAATGGCGGTGTCGAACTGCTCGAGCGTCTGGGCGAGGAAGCCGCGATAGCGCGCGACGCGACCGGTGGCATCCGCCGCGGCGAGTTCCTGGCTCGCAATGGCAAGCGCCTCGGCATTGCGCCCGGCGTCCATGAGCACGGAAATGAGGTTGCAGGCGATGGTGATGTCGGCCGGCCGGGCCTGATGCGCTTGCAAGAGATGAGCCGCGGCTGCGTCGAACGCGCCGGAGCGGGCTTTCATCATGCCAAGGAAGGCGTGGAGCGCGGCGGCATCCCCTCTGCCGGCCTGCAGCGCGCCTTCGGCCTGCGCACAGGCCCCATCAAGATCCCCGCGCTGCGCGGCTGCGATGACCTGTCGGAGGACGCCGGCATCGTCGGCGGAGCGATCATGCGAGGACATGGGAAAGCCGGAAGCAGCGCATAGGGGAGGGGTAGCACAGCCCCCCGGGCAAAGCACGGAGGCATCCCTGGCGGAATGCCCCCGGCTCAGTCAGTCGTTCGTCAGAAGTCCAGCGTGGCGCTGAGATAGACGTAACGGCCCAGCGCGTCATAGGTCGCCGGGTAGGTGTTGCCGTTGCACGGCCCGGTCGGGCAGAGGTTCGTGCCCGAGACGCCGCCGTTGCCGGACGTGACATAGGGCGGCTGCTTGTCGAACAGATTGTTCACGCCCAGGCGGAAGGTGAAGTCCTCCATCAGCGTGTAGGTGCCGACCAGATCGAAGTAGCTCTGGCTGCCGATCCGCAGACCCGGATCAAAGCCATTCTCGCTCGCGAGCGTGGTGTACTCGGACTGCGTTTCCGCCGTCACCGGGCCCACATATCGCCACTGCAGCGAGAGGCCGAAGCCGGAATCGGTGCTGGCGGAGAGGCGGGCCTTGTGGCGCCAGCGCGGAAGCGGCGCGCCGCTGTCCGTGGTGCCGCCCACGCTGCAGACCGGGCCGTAGAGACCGGCGCAGTCATACGCTTCCGTCAGGCCGTTGTTGACGACGTATTCGTCAAGATAGGTACCCGTGAAGGAGAAGCTGAGATCGGCGAAGCCAACCGGATAGGAATAGCCGCCGTTCACTTCGATACCGCTCGTCTTCACGGAACCGACATTGCCCGGAAGATCGGTGACATAGCCGCCCGGGGTCAGCCACAGCGACCCAGCCGCATCGCGATGGACCAGGTCACAGGATGCGGGCGTGAAGTCCGCCGTCGCCTTGTCAACGCAGTCCGACAGGATGGCGTCCTGCCCGAAGGAGCGGATCGCATCGTCGATCTTGATCGTGAAATAGTCGACCGACAGGTTGAGCCGTGGCACGACGGACGGACGGAAAACGGCGCCCAGCGTCCAGGTGCTGGCCTTTTCCGGCTTCAAATCCTGGTTGCCGCCGATGAAGCCGTTGTACTGGCCCGCCGGATTGGGAGCCGTGCCGCGCCCGGCCGCAAGGCCCTGCGCGATACAGCCATAATCCGTGGGGCTGACGGTGATGCCGGCGCAAGGATCGTTCGAACCGTTGAGCGCCACCGTCGGGGTGGAGAACAGTTCCTGGATGTTCGGCGCGCGCACCGCACGGTTGTACATCGCACGCAGGCGGATGTCGGCGGTCGGGGCCACTTCCGCACCGATCTTGAAGGTATCGGTGTTGTAGGTGTTGCCCGCGCTCGTTTCGTAGTGCGAGCGGCGGTAGCCGGCCGTGAGCGAAGCGTCGTAGATGAAGCTATCCTGCACCAGGGGAAGCTGGCCTTCGGCGAAGAACTCCAGCACGTCGAAGCTGCCCGAAAGCGGCAGGGTCGCGCCGCCCTGGCCGGTGAGATCACCGGTGGAGAAGGCGTTGTCGGTTTGCAGTTCAAGCGATTCCTTGCGGTATTCGACGCCGAAGTTCACCGTCAGACCATCGTTCGCCCAAGGGGTCGCGACGCCGTAAGTGGTGAGATCGCCAGTGACGGAGCCGTTGATCACCTGCTCGGAGGTGGAACCGCTCTGGAAACCGGTGGCCGAAAGGTATTGCACCGATTCCTGGCTCGCCCCGCCGGCGCCGGCGAAGACGTTGTAGGGCACGCAGGTGGGGTCGGAACCGTCGATCACCGAACGGCAGACCGGCTGACCAAAGGTTGCGCTACCGGTACGGTTGTCGGTGATCACATTCAGCGCACGGTTCAGACGTGCGACCGAAAACTCGTTGGAATAGACCTGCGAGTAGTTGTTCCGCGCATACTGATAGTAAGCGTCATAGCTCCACACATCCGCGAAATCGCCCTCCACGCCGAACACGGCGCGATAGGTGGTGTGCTTAAGTTCGGAACGGCGCGGGCCGCCCTCCACATTGCGACGCAGCAGCTGGAAGAAGCCCTGGTTATAGACGGTGCCCTGCGAGTCGACGAAGCCGATCGGCGGCGTTCCGGCCGGTACGCCACCGAGGTCCGGGTCATTGTACGGCGCGGCCGTCGCGAGCGGGAAGGTGCCCAGAAAACCGTTGATCAGGTTGTCGCTGTCGCAGACGACAGCGCGCTGTGCGTCAGACATCAGCGGGTTGTCGCAGTTGACCGTCAGCGTGTTGCCGAAGTCACCCGAGGGGGCGATCTGGGCCACCGTCTTGTCGTCCATGAACATGAACTCAAGATAGGGCCGGATCGACTTGTTGATCTCGTAATTCGCAAACACGCCCGCAGTGTAGCGCTCGTCCGGACGCTGGAAGTAGTTCAGCGGAGCGAAGTTGTAGAGCGTAGCAGTGTTTTCAAAGCCGCCGCCCGGGGTGAAGGTGTATGCAGTGGAGGTGCCCGGCGCGACCTGTTCGTCGAACAGGAACACGTTGCCATTGTCAGACGTGGCCGAACCGCCGCAACGCGGGGTTCCGGTTCCGCCATTCTGCAGCGTGCAGGAGCTGTAATCGCGGCTGTTCTGGGTGATCGGGTTGATCTTGCGGTAGCCGGCATAGCCCATCACATGGCCGCGGCCATCGTCCAGGTCCGCGCCGAACGCCGCAGTCACATCGACCGTGCCACCGTCGGTGGTGCTGCCGCGCGGATAATCGAAGCCGCGTGCATCCAGATACTGGGGCAGGAACTTGTCGTTGTTGTTGTGCTGATAGAAGCTGTACTGCCCGTCGAGGCGCAGCCCGGTGAAATCCTTGTCGATGACGAAGTTCACCACGCCGGCCACGGCGTCCGCACCATACACGGAGGAAGCGCCACCAGTAAGAACGTCGACACGCTTCAGCAGGGCGGCCGGGATGATGTTGATGTCGGCGCCCGAACCGCTCGACGGGCTCGGGTCGCCCGGGACAAGCCGGCGGCCGTTCACGAGCGTCAGCGTGCGCGAGGTGCCGAGGCCGCGCAGGTCGACGGATGCAGTGCCGTCAGCGCCGTTGGAGAGGGTGGAGGCCTGGCTCGCGAAAACCGAAGGCAGCGAGTTCAGGATGTCTTCGACGCGGGTCGTGCCCTGGAGCTTGATCTCTTCCTGGCTAATCACCGTCACCGGCGAGGCGGATGAAACCTGCGCGCCGAGGCGCGTGCCGGTCACCACGATTGTGCTCGAATCATCGGTGTCCGTGTTTGTTTCCTGCGCGTGTGCTGCACTGCCGAGCAGTACGAGCCCGCAAGCGATGGGCGCGGTGCTCGTCCTCAGCGCCTTGACCAGACTGTTCTTCATTTCGTGAACCCTCCTCATGTGAGCCGAACACCAAAGGGCAGCCCCTCCCCCTGAGCGGTGTTCGTTTCACATGAAAACGCTTGCGTGATTTGAAACGCAATAGTTGCCCGAGCATGCACCCGCTGTTTTCCTTGGATCGTCGCAAAACAGACACACTTCAGCAAGGTAAGGAAATGCGCTAGCTTCCCTCGATCGCCTGCTGTTCGGCCAGTTCCGACAGATGCCGGCGCAACCAGGTGAGGCCCGCGTCCGCCCGGCGGGTGGAATGATATTGCATCATCTCCTCCATCAGCGGGATCTCGAAGGGCACGGGCGCCCAGGCGAGGTGGAGCGGTTCCACCATCAACCGCGCCAGTCGTTCATGCATAAGGGCGAGGCGGTTGGTGCCGGGCAGGAGGTGGGGGAGCTGGATGAAGGACGGCGCGTAGATTTCCACCCTCCGTTCGATCCCGGCATCCGCGAGGGCATTCTCGATGAAGGCGTTGCGCCCGTCGATCCGCACCGCGACATGCCCTGCCTGCGCAAAGGCTTCGGCGGTAAGACCTTCCGAGAAGAGCGGATTGTCACGGCTGCCCACCACGACGTGGCGCTCCCGGAAAAGCAGATCGGCGGGATGTTCGGCGCGCACGAACTGGCGCGGGGTGAGCAGCAAGTCGAACTCGCCCTTGCTCAGCCGCTCCACCGATTCCTCGCTGGGGAGGCGCACGTCGAGCCGGATCGAGGGTGCTTCCTCCTCAAGCCGCTTGAGCAGCGGAACGATCAGCACCGTGGTGATGTAGTCGGAGGCGGCGATGCAGAAGCGCCGCGTGGAACTCGCGGGATCGAAACCCGTGCCGGCTGACAGAATGCCGCGGAGATTGGAGATCGCCTCCGCAATCGCGGGAGCCAGATCGCGAGCATGTGGCGTGGGAATCATGGTCTTGCCATGCAGCACCAGCAGATCGTCCTGGAAGGCTTCGCGCAGGCGCTTGAGCGACGCACTCATGGCCGGCTGCGTCACATTGAGCCGCTCCGCCGCGCGGGTGACGCTGCATTCCTCGATCAGGGCCTGAAACGCGACCAGAAGGTTCAGATCGAAGTTGTCGAGCCGCATCGTATAAACGCGAGTGATCGACGCGGGACCGAATTGCAAGTTTGCTCAAGGACGGTTGCGGACACGCGCTGCCGGGGCTGCACGGCCTATTCAACCATCTATTCGCTTAAATGCCTGAAAAGATGGTGGGCGCGGCAAGGATTGAACTTGCGACCCCACCCGTGTGAAGGGTGTGCTCTACCACTGAGCTACGCGCCCGCCGTGATCCGGTGAGTCCGGCAGGGGCGCGCCTTTGCCATGCCATCGCGGCGCTGGCAAGTGCTCTCTTCCGCCTTAGCCCAGCAGGAATTTCCGCAGGAGGCCGGTCAGCACACCTTCGCCTGCTCCGGGCGCCGGAGCCAGGGTCGGAACGGGCGCCGGGCAGGCGATGCAGCGCGCCTGCACGCCGCGTGCGGAGAGCAGCTCTTCGGCTTCTGTCAGTGCACGTGCGGCCAGCAGGGCTTCGCGCCGGGTGAACAGGGCAAAGACATCGGCATTCTCCTCCTGCCGGGAGTCCGTGCCGAGCATGGACGTCAGCAGCGCGGCATAGGGATTGGGCGCGTCGGCGAGATAGACGGCGTGCCAATCGCCGTCCTTCAGCCGGGCCTGTCGCGCCGCCCATTGCAGCGCCGCGTCGAGATCGCCGAATTCATCGACCAGCCCAAGCTGGCGCGCCGTGCCGCCGTCCCAGACCCGGCCCTGTCCGAGCTCATCCGCGCGCTGCGGCGTGATACCGCGCGACTTGGCGACGAGCGACAGGAAGGTGCGATAGCCCGATTCCACCGTCGCCTGCAGCACCGCTTCCATCTCCGGGGTCAGGCCGCCGATCACATCGGGCTGGCCGGAGAGGGGCGTGGTCCGCACGCCGTCAGCCTGTACGCCGATCTGGGCGAGCGTGTTTTCGAAGGTTGGAAGCGTGGCGAAGATGCCGATGGAGCCGGTAATCGTTTCGGGCTCCGCGAAAATCCGGTCCCCGCTGGTGGACACCCAATAGCCGCCGCTGGCCGCCACATTGCCCATGGAAATCGCGACGGGGATGTTCCGGGCCTTGTAGCGCAGGATCGCCCGGCGGATCGCTTCGGAGCCGGTGACGGTGCCGCCCGGCGAGTTCACGCGCACGACCAGCGCCTTGTATCCATCATCAAGGCCGGCATCGAGCAGATCGACGATGCGCTCGGCCCCGGCCGAGCCCGGTCCGGCGTCGCCGTCGGTGATCTCCCCGGCGATGGTGATCACGCCGATGGGCGCCCCGGCGCGCGGCACTTGCAGGGATCCCAACCAGTCATCGTAATCGGTCGCGGCGAAGGCGCCCGGGCGCTTGGACCATCGATCCGGCCCGGCGATCTGTGCCAGCCGCTGGCCCCATTCCACGCGGGTTCCGGCGCGGTCGGCAAGGCCGGCCTTGAGTGCCGCCTCGGCGAGATTGCCGCCGCTGGCATCGAGCCATTCGGGAATGCGCTGCGTGGCGAGGTCGATGTCGGCCGTGGGGCGGGCCTGCTTCACCGCGGCCTTCCACTCCGCCCACAGCGCGCCATACACCGCCTCGTAATTCTCGCGCGCCTCGGGCGACATGCCGTCGCGGAGATAGGGCTCCACCGCGCTCTTGTAGGTGCCGACGCGGAAGACATGCGCGTTGATCTTCAGCTTGTCGATCAGGCCGGCATAATACATCCGCGTGCCGCCCGGCCCGGCGATGGCCGCGCCGCCCAGCGGATCCACCCACACTTCTGTTGCGTGAGAGGCGAGCAGCAGGGAATCGTCGGTATAGGCAACGGCATAGGTGAGGATCGGTTTCTTCGCGGCGCGGAACCGGTCCATCGCGGCGCCGATTTCCTGCAGATGCACCTGACCGCCGCCGAGGAAGGTGGTCATGTCCAGCGCCAGCGCCTTCACACGGTCGTCCTTCGCGGCGGCATCGATCGCGCGGATCAGGTCGCGGGCGGCGAATTCCCGCGTGGGCAGGGTGCCGGAAAGCAGGATCTGCAGCGGCTGGATCTCCGCCGCCTCCTCCACCACCGAGCCATCAAGATCGAGCAGCAGCGCGCCCTGCCGGATGCTCGCCGGGCTCGGTCGCATGCTGAGGACGGCGAACAGCGCCGCGAAGAAGAGCAGCAGGAAGAGGAGCGCGAGCGCATCCTTTATCCCCACCAGCAGCCGCCAAACCTTGCCTGCGAACGCCATTGCCAACCCCGAAATGCTGCACTCTTCCAGCCGGCACGCCGTGCCGGCACGGCCGCCGTTCCACACGAAACCGCCCGCAGGGGCAAGCGAATAGAGCTTGAGCAGGCGATGATGCATGATTAGGGGCTCGGCTTTAATGACATCGCCAGAGCCATCTGTGGCAGCCTCCCGCTATCCGGCGGGCGCGCGTGCCTTCCCGCACCGCAGCCTGCTGGGCATCGGGCAGCTGGAAACCCACGAAATCCTCTATCTGCTCGACGAGGCCGAGCAATGGGTGGCGCTGAACCGGCAGCCCACCAAGCACGCAGATGCGCTGGCCGGGCTGACGATCATCAACGCCTTCTTCGAGAATTCTACCCGCACGCTGCTGAGCTTCGAGATCGCCGGCAAGCGGCTGGGGGCGGATGTGGTCAACATGCACGCCGCGCAATCCAGCGTGAAGAAGGGCGAGACGCTGATCGACACCGCAGTGACGCTGAACGCGATGCGCGCCGATGCGATCGTGATCCGCCACGGCAGTTCGGGCGCGGTGCAGCTGATCGCCGGCAAGGTGGACTGCCCCGTGCTCAATGCGGGCGATGGCCAACACGAACATCCGACCCAGGCCCTGCTCGACGCGCTGGCGCTGCGTAACAAGCTGCGCGAGCGGGGGCGGGAGGAGTTCAACGGGCTGGTGGTCACGATCTGCGGGGATATCCTCCACAGCCGTGTCGCCCGCTCCAACATACTGTGCCTGCAGGCGCTGGGTGCGGTGGTGCGCGTCTGCGCTCCGCCGGCGCTGATGCCCGCCGGGATCGCGGGGATGGGCGTGGAGCGCTTCCACGATTTCGATGCCGCGCTGGACGGGGCCGAAGTGGTTATGATGCTGCGCCTGCAGAACGAGCGGATGGACGGCCAGTTCATCCCGTCCCCGCGCGAATACCGGCATCTGTATGGGCTGACGCCGGAACGGCTGGAGCGCGCCGCTGCCGATGCCGTCATCATGCATCCGGGGCCGATGAACCGTGGTGTGGAGATCGACAGCACGGTGGCCGATCTGCCCGGCCGCTCGATCATCACGGATCAGGTGGAGATGGGCGTGGCGATCCGCATGGCCTGCCTCGACGTGCTCACCCGTCGTGCCCGGGGCGTGCAGGGCTGGGGCGGCGAGCCGGAAGGGCGCTGGGCATGAAGCAGCATCGGGCGCTCACGATCACCGGCGGCCTGCTGGTTACCTCCGCGGGCGTGCAGGCGGGATCGATTCGCTGCATGGAAGGTCACATCGAAGCCATCGGCCACGCTTTCCCGCAGGAGGGTGATGAGGTCGTGGACGCCCGGGGCCAGCTCGTCGCCCCCGGCCTCGTCGATTTCGGTGTCTTCGCAATCGACAAGCCGGCGTTTCATTTCGGCGGCATCACGCGCGCCGCGCTGATGCCCGACCAAACGCCGCCGCTCGACCACCCGGCGCGGGTGCGCTTCGCGGCGCAGAGCGGCAAGCCCGATTTCTGGGTGCATCCGCTCGCCGCGGCGACGCAGGGCCTCGCCGGGGGGCAGATCGCGGAGATTGCGCTGATGCGCGAAGCGGGGGCGAAGGGTATCGCCACCGGCCGGAGCTGGATTGCGGACAGCGGCATCATGCTGCGCATCTTGAGCTATGCCGCCATGCTCGACATGGTGGTGGTGACGCATGCGGAAGATGGCGGGCTGGCGGGTAGCGCAGCCGCGACGGCGAGCGAAATGGCCACGCGGCTCGGCCTGCCCAGCGCGCCGCGCGAGGCGGAGGCGCTGGCGGTGGCGCGCGACATTGCCCTGGCGGAAATGGCCGGGGCGCGGCTGCATCTGCGGCAGGTGACCACGCGCGCCGCGCTCGACCTGGTGCGCGCTGCCAAGGCGCGCGGGGTTTCGGTGACGGCGGGTGTCACCCCGGCCCACTTCATGCTTTCGGATCTCGCGCTGATGAACTTCCGCACCTTCGCGCGGCTTTCCCCGCCCCTGCGCGAGGAGGAAGATCGGCGCGCAGTGGTGGAGGCCATAGCCGACGGGACGATAGACGTGATCGCTTCGGGCCATGATCCGCGAGGGCCGGAGGACAAGCGTCTGCCCTTCGCCGATGCGGCCCCCGGCATGGCGGGGGCGGAAACCCTGCTGGCCATGGTGCTGACGCTGGTGCGCGACGGGGTGATTTCCACCGAACGCGCGTTCGAGCTTGTCGCCCGAAATCCTGCCCGCCTGCTGGGCGTCGAGGCTGGCGAGTTGCGGGCAGGGTGGGAAGCCGATCTGGCGATCATCGATCCCGAACGGCCTTGGGTGGTCGATTCCGCGAAGATGGCGGCAGCCGCAGGTAACACGCCGTTTGACCGCCAGCCGGCACAGGGCCGCGTTATCCGCCTATGGAAGGGCGGCGTGGCGATCGAGGACTGACGACGGTCGTTCTACCCGGCAAGGGCGCGGGTTGGCGCGCCCGCCGGGACTCAGCGCATTGCGACGCGGGTGCCCGTGTCCACGGCGCCCGGTAGCGGCCGGCTTTCAGCATACGCAAAGCAGCCGGAGCCGCGCGCCTTCACCCGTCCGCACATCTCGCGCGATTCGGCCTTGTCGAAGCCGGCGGCGGATACGCGCCAGAAGCGCTTGCCACCCACCACCGCTTCGCTGAGCACCATGCGGTGCCCGGCGAGACCCGGATAGCGCTGGGTATAGATCTTCCACGCCTTGCGCGCGCTCTGTTCGCTGGAGAAGCTGCCGAGCTGGACCAGATGCGTCGCTTCGCTACGCGATGCGCGTGCTGCGGGTTTGGCCGGCTTTGCCGCGGGTACGGAAGCCTTGGCAAAGGCAGCCGCATCCTGTGCCACATCGTGCCTCGCCGGAGCGGAGAAGGCGGCCCGGAAGCTCTCCGCTTTCGGGGCCGGAGGCGTTGCCAGTGGGGTTGTCTCTTCGGTCACCGCGAGCGCGGGCAGTTCTACCTCGGCGCCCGTGGACACCGTCGGGGCGGCCGCCTGCGGCTCCACTTCTGCTTCCGCCATGCGGGCGGCAGGGACATCGCCAAGCGCGAGCATCACCGGCTGGCCGGCATCGCGCACGCCCGCCGGCACTTCGATCAGCGTGGCGACGCGCTGCTGCCAGGCGTCGGGGCGGGCCATCATGGCCCATTCTTCCAGTCGGGCGCCCAGCTTGTCTGCCGGCACGTCCTGCGCGGCCATCAGCCGCGCTTCGCGCCACTGGCCGGCCATGGCGTAGCTATAGGCCAGGTTCTGCCGCATCTTCACGGTGTTCTGCCCGCCGCGGATGGCATTAGCCATCAGAGGGATCGCCTGCTGCGGCTGACCGGACAGCGTGAGGGCAAGGCCGAGATCGGCGGTGTCGAGATCGCCCTGCCATTCGCGCAGCAGCGCGGCGGCATCGCCCAGCTTGCCTTCGCCGGTGAGGGAGATCGCAAGGCTCAGGGCCGTGCGGGGTGAATTGTCGCCCAGCCGCATGGCATCATCGAAGGTGGTAGAGGCGGATGCGAAGCGCCCCGCTTCGAGATAGGCATGCGCCAGCGTGGCGCGATATTCGGCATTATAGGGTTCCGCCAGAACGGCAGCCTCCGCCAGGTCGATCGCGCGATCATACTTGCCCTGCGCCAGCGCGGCCTCTGCCTGTCCCGCCGAAGCGGAGGCTGTCGGGACCGAAGTCGTGGCGCAGCCCGAGAGCAGCGCCCCCGTCATCGCGGTGGAAAGTGCGAGGCCGATCACGCGGCTGTTGTTCGAGGTATAATACATCGCGGGAGGCCCCTATTTGCCTTTGCGTTCGCGCTTTACCTGGGCTGCGAGCGTGTCGAGCTCCGGCAGGCTTTCGAGGAACTGATCCAGTGCGGCGGTGACGATCTGCTGCGCACTGCGGTTGTGCACCGTGCTGGCGAGACGCAGCTTGAGGTGGCGCTGGGCATCGAGCCGCAGGGTGAAGGCAGCACGGCGGCCTTCCTCCAGCGCACGGCGACGCTGGCGCGGCGCGCTGCGGAGTGCAGCGGCGGGCGCCGGGGCGGCGGAGACGAACTCCGCAACTTCGCGCTGCTGCCGGCGCACTTCGGGCTCGGCTTCCGCCACCGTGGGCAGGCTGGCGAGTTCGGCGCGGGCGACCGCATCATCCGCGCGGGCCTGCGCCTCCGTTTCCGGATTGGCGGGGGCGGGCGTCAGCGGCAGCACATCGGCTTCGTGGCGCGTATGCTCTTCATACCCCATGTCGTTCCAGCCGAGATCGTCGAGCGCCTGCTGGTCCTCTTCGGCGAGGTTCAGCGCGGCGGAGGCCTTGGTGCCCAGCATGCCGAGCGAGCCGAATTGGGGCCGCATCGCCGGGCGCGCGCCGCCCTTGCGGGCGAGCAGCGTGGGGCCGAGCGAGGCGAAGGGTTTGGTTTCGCTCATCGTTCCGGTCCCGCCTTACTGGGCCACACGGCGGCCGAAACCGCCCTGGCCACGATGGATGCCGGGGACCGGTGCTGCCGCGTTCGGCGCGGCGAACACGGTGCGGCGGAAGTTCCGCTCCAGCCGATCGGCGATATATTGCCACAGGGCGACGATTTCCTGTGCGCTGCGGCCGTTGGGGTCCACTTCCATCACGGTCCGGCCGTCGATCATGGAGGCGGCGAAGTCGGTGCGGTGATGCAGCGTGACCGGGGCCACGGTGCCGTGCTGGGACAGCGCCACGGCTGCCTCTGAGGTAATGCGGGCCTTCGGCGTTGCCGCGTTGACCACGAAGATCAGCGGCTTGCCCGCGCGTTCGCACAGGTCCACCGTTGCGCCGACGGCGCGCAGGTCGTGCGGGCTCGGCCGGGTCGGCACGACGATCAGCTCGGCAACGGAGATCACCGATTGGATGGCCATGGTGATCGCCGGCGGCGTGTCGATGACGGCCAGCTTGAAGCCCTGCTGGCGCAGGATGGCAAGATCGTTGGCGAGGCGGGCAACGGTGGTCTGCGCAAAGGCAGGATATTCGGCTTCGCGCTCGTTCCACCAATCGGCCAGCGAGCCCTGCGGATCGATGTCGATCAGCACGACCGGGCCGGCTCCGGCGCGCTGCGCCTGCACTGCCAGATGACCCGAAAGGGTGGTCTTGCCCGAACCGCCCTTCTGAGATGCCAAAGCCAAAACGCGCAAGGCTGTTCCCCTAACTCCAGGCCGGGATGACGATTTTCCCGGCATTCGCTGGATGGGGGATCGCAGATCACCCTAAAGTTTGAGTTAACGGGGCGGATTTCCGCGCCTGCAAATGTGTTCGCCCCGACTTTGCACAGCTGCCATAAAGGTTTTGCTAAGAGGCCGTTTACTATGGCAGCCGTTCCAAACCGCGCCTTACCGGCACATCGCGAGGGCCAATCGATGCCGCTTCACCGCTTCATTCCCTGCGCCATGGCCGGAGTGCTGCTTGCGGGCCTGGGTGCACAGCCGGCATGGGCGGATGTGAAGGATGGCGTGGATGCGTGGAGCCGCGGGGACTACGCGGCCGCCGTGGCGGAATGGACCGGGCCGGCCGAAGCGGGCGATCCCGATGCCCTGTTCAACCTCGCCCAGGCCTATCGCCTCGGCCGCGGCGTGCCGGAGGATGCTGCGCGGGCGGAGGCACTTTATGCGCAGGCCGCGGGGAAGGGGCATCTGCGCGCCGCCGACACCTATGGCCTGATGCTGTTCCAGGACGGGAGGCGGGAAGCGGCGCTGCCCTACGTTCAGGATGCCGCGCGTCGCGGCGACCCCCGTTCGGAATATTTGCTCGGCATTGCCCACTTCAATGGCGATCTGGTGGAGCGGGATTGGGTGCGCGCCTATGCCCTGCTCACGCTCGCGAATTCGCAGGGCCTGCCGCAGGCGGCTCCCGCGCTTGCGAGGATGGACGAGTTCATTCCCATGGCCCAGCGACAGGAAGGCGCGGCACTCGCCGTGACGATGCAGAACGAAGCACAGGCTGCTCGTGAAAGGGAACTGGCGGCGGCGGATCTCGGCGTTGCTCGCGCACCTGCAGCACTGGCGGAAGAGGCAGCGCCGCAGCAGGTCACCGTGCCGCGTCCTGCCGCCACCGCCGGCGTCTCCCCTTCGGTTGCCGCGGCGCGTGAGGCGATCGACCAGGCGCGCAGCGCCACGGGCACGGAAAGCCCGGCGCAGGCTGGGGCGAGCTATGCGCGCCCGGCAGCCCCGGCCGGTCGTGCGCCTGAGCCGGAGCGCGTGGCCGCTCGATCATCCGCTCCGGCCCAG